>JBGCFY010000020.1:0-13730 GCA_045110315.1 Saprospiraceae bacterium | reverse complement strand
CCAAGTGCTGGTGGAGCACCTTACACTTACGCCTGGTCTAATGGTAAAACGACTTCTGGTATCCAAGGCTTAAGTGCTGGCGAATACGAAGTAGTCGTTACAGATGTAAATGGTTGTCAAGAAACTTTAATGGTAACCGTTGGCAGTGGGGTAAGTACCAACGAAATTGCTAATCTTACTAGATTTTATTTGGCACCGAATCCGACCAATGCAGTTAGTACTTTAGAGTTAGACTTTAAAGAAGCAGTTACCGTACGCGTACAATTGCGAGACATCGTTGGAAAGATTTTCTTCGATCAACAAGAAAATGATATTCGAACAGCACAATACGATTTAGATTTGAGTCCTTTAGCAAGTGGTATGTACTTCGTACAAATTACCGTTGATGGTCAAGTATACGTCGAGAAAATTATTAAGAATCAATAAGCGATTTATCTACGGATAAGTTTTAACTATTCTTTTAGTATCCCGAATTTTCAAATTGAAGATTCGGGATATTTTTTGGTACGAAGCGATCGGTTTAAGGACTGATCTCCGCATTATTCAGTATTGCATTTCCTATCGCACATTGCATACATTTTTGCGGGATACAATATTTTTTCTTCAATTGCAACAAAGCTTGTGATTGATGAGCAGAGTGTGCAACAACACCTAATTTTGCCCAAGCTTTGAGTTCTTTATTTTGTTCGGGTGCTAAAGCAGCTAAATAATCAAGTGCCTTTTCTTTGTAACTAGCATTTCCTTTTTGTTGACCGTAACAAAATAAAAAAGGAATAATGGTATTGATAATCAAGTTATGAATACTTGACTTTCCTAAAGATTTTTTACGCCGCGTTGATGGCTTATCAAAGATATAATGATCCAACCAGTAGCTTGATAATTCAATTTGAAAACTGTGTTCAATTTCTCGAATACTTTGTGCAGCAATAACTTTACTAAAAAGATGAGCCGATTGCCAAATCAATTGTGCAAATTGAGCAATCCGAATAGTTGGAAAATTTGCGGGACGCATACGCAAGAATTTCCAAACAGATTTTGGCAAAGATTGTAACTGGTATTTTTTTTGTAAAAATTGATACTCTTTTTGCAGTTTTTTTGGATAAGAGTCTGTAAAGGTTCCATCTAAAAGTCCTGCCTGACCAAAAAGTAAAGCTTCCAATTGAAAAAGATTTGTTTTATGACGTGCTAAGATACGATGCGGAGTCTGACGCGCTAATTGTTCAAAAGGAATTGCATTGACTTTCATACCGAAGTTTTTAGCGAGCAAATGGTAAAAACAAATTTCCCAATCTCCACGATAACGCTCAAGTCGTTTAATAATAACTTGCGTTTTCTCTGCCAATCGTTCCACCAACACACTATCTAAAAATAAGTCCCGTGTCAATTCTTCCACTTTATGAATGTGCTTTTGACAAGGAATCCAATTTTCAGACTGCGTTAGTTCTAAATATTTTTTGATCAATTGAGGCGGGATACGATCTTTCAGGGTTAGGCAAGGAATAATCTCTCCGCTCGGTCGCACAATGACTTGATCTTCCTCGTAAACGACGTGTAAAATTACGGTATCGTAAGCCCGATCTTGTTGATGTTGGTGCAAGAGCCAATCTGAAGATTTGAGGTGAAGTTCAACATTCCCTGCCCACAGGGTATCACCAATTCTGATAAGCGCATCCGAGAAGTCCGGTCCTGCATCGGTGTTGTGTGTCCCCAAATTTAGAATTTGAATAGATGCTCTTTGTGTCGTTTGGAGTTCCGCAAGTTCGAATTTCTTCAATCGCCATAGATAGTGTAAAAAATCTTCTCGCATAAATTGCTCGAATTTTAGTGAAATAATTCAGTCTCATTAGTAATGATCCTTAAATCACAAAAATTCCATAAAATTTAGCAATAAAATTTCGAGGTAACTTTTCGGAGAGTAATGTTTATCAAGTATACCTTAAGCTTTCTCCTTGATTCGGTCGTAAACTTTAAAGGTATAGTCGTACTCATTTTTACCCGCTGCTTTGTGCGCTTCTTGGCTCACCGCTTTCCAAACGTTAGGATCCAAGACGGGAAAGAAAATATCGCCATCGACTTCGAGATCAACTTCCGTCAAATAAATCCGATCGGCGTAAGGCATACTTTGTTTGTAAATTTCACCACCACCAATGATAAAGGCTTCCGTTTCTCCATTTTCTGCTGCAATTGCCAAAGCTTCGTCAATCGAGTGCGTAACGAGACAATTAGAAATAGCTAAAAAAGGATTGCGCGTCAGCACAATATTTGTTCGTTTGGGTAACGGTCGACCGATGGATTCATAACAGTTTCGTCCCATAATGATATGATGGTTCAAAGTTGTTTTCTTGAAGTACTTTAGGTCTGCCGGTAAGTACCAAGGAATATCGTTATCTTTTCCAATCACTTGGTTTTTAGCGGTAGCTACTATAATAGAAATAATCATGTCATTTTTTTTTCTACTCTTAATACTTTGTAACAGAAGTTAGTTACTTCCTGCTTTTTGTACCGGTGTAGATGTTGTCAAGTTTAATTCCGACAAGGTAATTTTTCTTTCGGTACTATCCGATTTTGCCAGCAATTTTCTCACGTGCTGTGCATATTTTTTCATCGCTTTTTTATCTTTCTCAGTCATCCCCAAATCGTAATCCCCCTGCTCAAACGCAGCAATCGGCAACGCATGATACGTTCTTTTACCAAGTTTATCTTTATGAATATAACGCCAGACGGGGATGAAGTGATGTTCTCCCAATTTCACTTTTTTACTGACAGGATCTTTCTCTAAAGATATTTCAAAAACAAGACCACCGTCAGTGTTCGGTTTATTTTGATTGGAAATAAAATTACCTAAAGAATACGTAACTAGTACTTCTTTTATACTACCATCTTTTTGAGGAACCTGCATCGTTCTTATTGGTTCGACAACGTGTGGGTGGCTACCAATAACTAAGTCCGCGCCCCAAGCAAAAATTTGTTCGGCTAGTTTTTTTTGCACTGGACTTTCCTTAAGGCGATATTCTAAGCCCCAATGCATAAGAACGATGATCGCATCTGGTTTCATTTTTTGTGCCGCTTGAATATCTTTTTGAATCTGCGTGGGTTCGATCAAATTAACGACCGTAGGTGGTTTCGTCTTCAAACCATTGGTGTCATAAGTATAATTTAAAAAAGCCAATTTGAAACCATTGCGATAAACGATTAGAGGATAATATAAATCTCGGTCACTTTGATTTTTAAATGTTCCCGTATGATAAAAACCATTTTCTTGCAAAACATCCAAAGTGTGGATGACTCCTTTTTTGCCCGAATCGTTGGAGTGGTTATTCGCCGTGACCATCATATCAAAACCTGAATTTCGCAAAGCAACGGCAAGATCGTCAGGACTTCTGAATCTTGGATAACCTTGGTAAGGTGCTTTGCCCGGAAGGGTAACTTCTAAATTTCCTATCGCAAAATCTGCCTGTTCAATAATCGGACGAACGTACTGAAAGCAAGGCAAATAATCGTACATTTTATTGGGTGTAATTTCTGCCGATTTAATTTGCGGCTTATGTCCCATAATATCGCCTACAAACAATAATTTCAACTTTTGCGGGATACTATCCTGAGCGAACACCGCCAAACTAGAAAAACTCAGTAGCCATAAAATAAAATACTTTTTATACACGTGCTTACTCATTAGTCTATCGTTTACTTTTTTTACAAAAACTACTTTTCTTGCCAAGTCGGAATCAATCCCCTCACCCCCATATCTACGATCGGTTCATTATTGCTTGGTGTCATCACATCAAAATCTAATGCACCATTATTATTCGTATCCACCCATTCAAAACTGCGATTAATAGAAAAAGAAAGCGTCAAGGCTAAATCATTTTTTGCTTGCGCCGATATGACGAGTGGAGTAGTAAATTTTCCCGTTACCAAACACGAACCTTCGGGAATATCACTGATCCCAGCTAGTGGGTTTACGACGGTCGTTGCACCAGCGGGTGCTGTTCCAGATTGAATAGTGTTATAATTTTCAAAAGGTGTTTCAAGTTCCGTTTCGAATACCCAAAAACCTTGCCGATGGGCAGCGTTGATTGCTAACGCCATTGTATTTACGCTAACCGTACCCAGGTAAGTATTGAAACCTAGAAAAGAGGCAATGCTTCCTTTTTGGTTCATCAAATCCCCTACAAAGGGAACGTTATTTAGATTGAATTGGATATCATAGTTTTGATATGCTACCGATACTCGAATAAACTCGTACTGACCCGCAGGGATGTCTTGTAGTGGAAGGGTTTTAAAAATACGTCCTTCGTCAGAGACTAGCGCTTCGTCAAAATTAATTGCGGTGTCTCCTCCTAAATTAATTTCTTCTCCTTGGTAAATAATTACCCCGGAACCAACGGCAGTCGCAGCGGAAGGAACCAATTCTATCAAGTGGATACTCATCGCGCGAAATTCTGGCGTCTGAGCGGCATTACCGTTAGGTATCGTACTCACTTTTCCTGCATTATCGAGTCGAACTTGATTTTCTTGAAATTGAAATTGGAGTTGAAGCTGAGCTGTTTCTCGAGGAAGCGGAGTATTTTCATCTGTTTTCGAACAACTAAATAAGAATACTAAACTTACTAGTAGAAAGATTGATTTTTTCATCCTTCTCAAATTTAAGGTTCTGAAATTAAGTCTGCTTTTAACATTCGTTCTTCCAAGTATTTTCGAGCTGGATCAACTGTACCTTTTAAATATTTTTCAATCATCAAGCTTGCAATTGGCGCTCCATATCTAGCTCCCCAAACGCCATGCTCTACATAAACAGCAATCGCAATTTTTGGGTTTTCTTTCGGAGCAAAAGCGAAAAATACAGAGTGGTCTTTTCCGTGCGGATTTTGAGAGGTACCCGTTTTACCGCAGATGGTGATATCTTTAATTTTAGCATTCTGTGCTGTTCCACTATTTACGACGCGCTCCATTCCTTCAATCACCGAGTCAAAATGTTCCGCGTTAATTTTGACCTGTTTTTGCGTTCGATACTGTATTGGAATTTCTTTGTCATCATTCAAAAAACCTTTAACTAAATGTGGCGTATAATAGCTTCCTTTGTTAGCAATAATTGCCGCAAGATTTGCCATCTGAAGTGTCGTCATTTCGATTTCTCCTTGGCCAATACCTATAGAAATAATCGTTGTTGATTTCCAGCCACCATCTTTCTGCGGATATAAATAATCATAATACGCAGGCGTTGGAATATTTCCCGTTCCTTCACTTGGAATATCTACACCTAGTGCTTTTCCCAGACCAAAATCTTCTAGGTGGGCAACCAAATCGGCTAAACCTTCTTGTGGTTTATAAAAACTATGCTTATCTACAATATCTCGCAAAACTGTACAGTAATAGGCATTGCATGAATGCTCAATGGCAGATTGTACATTATAAACCGGTCCGTGTGGGTGACAGCCGACGTGCAAATCTTTGTAGTAATATCCACCATTACAACTAATGTATCGGCTGGGATGACTGACACCTTCTTCGAAAGAAATCAAAGATAAGATCGGTTTGAAGATTGACCCTGGTGGATACTTTGCCATGACGGCACGATCTAAGAAAGGCTTAAGACTATCTCCTAGTAACGCATCGAAAGCTTCTCCCCGTTTTCGATTAATGCTGAGTAAATTAGGATCATAGGTTGGAGCACTGATCATCGCAAGGATTTCTCCTGAGCTAGGTTCAATGGCAACGATGCTACCGATTTTGTTTACCAAGAGCTCCTCTCCATAACTTTGCAATTCTATGTCTAAGGAACTAATTAAATCTTTCCCGGAAATGGCTACCGAATCTAATTCCCCTCCTTTATAAGGACCAACGACTCTGCCGTGATTATCCTTTAATACTAAACTTAAGCCTTTTTTGCCTCGTAATTCACTTTCGTACTCATACTCTAAGCCTGTTACTCCAATGTAATCTCCGCGGGCATATATTTTTTCAGAAGCATTAATTTGGTCTTGATTAACCTCACTCAGGTAACCTAAAACGTGTGCTGCATTTTTACGGGGATAGCCACGTACATTTCGAACCTGCACAAAAAAACCAGGAAACTCGTGTAAGCTCTCTTGAAAACTTGCATAATTTTCAGCGGAAATTTTCTTTAGAAAAACGAAAGGCTTCCGTACGGAAAATCTATTATTTCTTTTAAAATCTTTATTAAGGTTTTTTTCGAAAGTTTCTCGCGTAATGTTGAGTAATTTACAAAAGCGTAAGGTGTCCATGCCTTTGTCAATCTGATTATAAGTAACCATCAGATCATACATCGCATTATTATTTACCAATAATTTTTGATTGCGATCATAGATTAATCCACGAGAAGGATAAAGCACGTGCTTATTTACAGCGGTAGCCTGTGCGCGTTCGTGGAAGGTGGTATCCAATAATTGTAGTTGGAAAGCTTTAAACAAAAGCAATACCGATGCGACGATAAATACAATCTGAATAACCCTTTGCTTATGTTGAAGGTTTGCTTTCAAAGCAGTAAAATTTTTAACCTGAAAAATTATTTCCACCCAGAATCTAATCTTTAGGGTCGAAAAGATATTGGTATATGATGACTAGTATAAGAGAAACAATAAAGCTAGCTATGGTACTAATAAAAATATCAACAATGTAAACAAACGTAAAAGCTTCAACGGAGAAGTAAAAAAACAAATGTGCAAACATCATGATACAGGCATAAATAAAAAACCAGTTGATGCCAAAATGATGCTTATTTGGGCTATAATTTAAATTATAACCTCCACGTGGAGCAATCGATGCTAGTACGTATGGTCGAATATAAGCCGTAAAAACACTCGCACTTGCGTGTATCCCAATCGAATCGTAAAAAATATCAATACTAATACCAATTAAGAAACCAAAAAACACCAACAATGGATGTGGAATCCGCAATGGTAGCAAGAGTAAAAATATAGGATAAAGAATAACTTGTACGTAATTAAAGTTTTCTCCACCGAGGCTGATCCGTTGTAGCAATAAAACTTGCACAAAGACTAAAACTACAAATCGCAAACCATTACTAAAAATAACATTATTCATCTGCTACCTCCTCCTCTAAACTATTTTGCTCTGCTCTCATTAAATCGTCAACGACGTAAACGTATTTTATGTTACTGAGATCTTTTTTTAGTAAAACGTCAATCGTATAATAATTGCTTCCGGGAGCCGTCCAAAAAGTATCAACAACTCCAATTAATAACCCTTTCGGAAACTTAGTGGAGTAGCCGCTAGTTTCAATCGTATCGCCAACGATGATATCGGCGTGTTTCGGAATCCGCTCTAAAGTAATGTGTCGAGGATTTCTTTCTTTCCAAACGAGGGAGCCATGAAAATTATTTCTTCGAATCGAAGCACTAATCGAACTTTGCTTATGTAAGATCGACATGACTTGAGAAAAATTATCTGAACTACTTCTCACAATTCCTACAATTCCTAAATTCCCAATTACGCCCATCCCTGGTTTAATTCCATGCAACGCACCTTTATCTAGCGTCAAGTAATTATTATAACGATTAATAGAACTATTGATAACTTTGGCAGGAATGTAAGTATATCGTTGTTGGTATTTTGCGGTATTTCCGGTGTCTCTCCAACTAGAAACGGTATATTTTGATTCATCGATCAAGCTATAGAGGCGGGCATTTTCATTAGCGACGCTATCCGCGTACATTCTTAGGTTAAAATAATCTACCGCATCAGCGTATTTGTCGTAGGTGACACCACTAAAAAAGTTAGAGGAACTAAAGTAGATGTTGGCTTGTTTTTTATTATTCTTAACGATCAAATACATACAGAAACCTTCCAGAAACAGGAAAAGAATAAAAGCTCCATACCTGATGAAAAGTAGAATCAAATTTTGCATGCGTAGACTTAGTCGTGTAAATTATGCGCTGAGCGAATCTGCTGAGCGCGCTTGATCATTTGTAGATTTTCATTTACTTTCACTAGAACGAACGAAATACCTTAATTAGACACTTTTTCGATCAATTAGGAAAGTAAATTTATGTGAATTTTGCAAGGCAATGCCGGTTCCTCGAACTACCGCTCTCAATGGATCTTCGGCAATATGCACTGGAAGTTTAGTTTTTTGTGCAATTCGTTTGTCTAAACCGCGAAGCAATGCACCACCACCCGTCAGGTAAAGTCCAGTTTTGTAAATATCTGAAGCCAACTCTGGTGGCGTTGTTTCCAATGCTTTTAAAATGGCATCTTCGATTTTCGAGATGGATTTATCTAATGCGTGGGCGATTTCAGCGTACCCAATCGTGATTTGCTTTGGAATTCCCGTCATCAAGTCTCGCCCGTTAACCGCGAATTCTTCCGGTGGGTTTTCTAATTCACTTAAAGCCGATCCGACGTGAATTTTAATTTGTTCTGCCGTACGTTCTCCAATAAGAATATTATGCTGGCGCTTCATGAAATTCATGATATCCGCCGTAAATTCATCTCCTGCCGTACGAATCGATTGGTCACAAACGATTCCAGATAATGCGATAACTGCAATTTCTGTCGTTCCACCTCCGATGTCAATGATCATATTTCCGATCGGTTCCTCTACGTCGAGTCCAATTCCTAATGCAGCTGCCATTGGCTCGTGAATTAAATACGTTTCTTTAGAGTCGACGTGATCCGCTGAATCAAAAACTGCTCTTTTTTCCACTTCTGTGATTCCAGAAGGAATGCAGATTACCATTTTGAGGTGAGTAAAAAATTTCTTCCGTTTAACCGCCATATTAATCAGACCTTCAATCATACTCTCTGCCGCCTGAAAATCGGCGATGACACCATCCTTCAACGGTCGAATCGTTTTAATATTTTCATGTGTTTTCTCATGCATCTGCATCGCTTTGGTGCCTACGGCGATAGTTTCACCTGTTCTCCGATTAATAGCGATTATTGATGGTTCATCCACAACAATTTTTCCATCTTGAATGATGAGCGTATTAGCCGTTCCAAGGTCAATTGCGATATCCTGCGTAAAAAAATTGAATATTCTCATTAATATGTGATCGTGTTTTTCTCTTCTTGAAAGTTTAACGCTTCTAAGGAATTACCTCAAAATAGTAAACTCATCTGTTTTGTATAAAAATTTAGCATTTCATTGAGTAGATTGAATCAGGATTTATTTAGTTACTTCACTAAAATATTCCCCACAGCAATTGACTCTATTCACATTTTTTCTAATGCTTTTAAAATCAAATTTCCTCGCTTTTACTCCAGCTCAAAATCTTAGAGACACTCTTCCTCTCAAAAAAGTTTGTCAATAACTACAAAAGAAAACAAAATTTACGTAAAAAGGAAACAAAATTTTAATTCATTCAATAAAAAATGAAGGGAAATATCTAATATCAGAATGAGCGCTTCTATTTTTGGGATTTGAATCCCATTTTTAAGCTAAACGAACTGTTAATCAACTGCTTGAAAATTAGGTAGACTAAATATATTTGTTCCTCTTTCTTTCTTGATTCGACGTCGTTCAGCGATTCAATGCTGAGTTTTTTCCGATACTTTTTAGGGACCAACAATTACTTCCCATAAGTCTTCTCGGTTGAGGTATTTTTGAGCTAAGTTTCGGATTGTTTTTGCATTAATATGTTTCACCGTATGGATCAATTCTTCAAATTGTTGCAAAGGAATATCTTCTAAAATTAACGTCTTTACCAAGTCCATCGTATTAAATGCGCCGTCAAGCATTGTTAGCGTATTTCCAAGCACGTAATTGCGGGTCATTTTCAGTTCTTCTGCCGATACTTCTGTCCGTTGTAATTCCTCTATTTCAGTATAAATTTCCTTAATGGTAGGCGCTACAACTTGATTTCCTACTTCCGTACCAATATAGAAATAGCCATCTCTACACATCGTATCAATCATTGAAAAAATATTATACGTATATCCTTTTTCTTCCCGTATATTAGTCATCAAACGAGAGCCAAAAAAACCTCCTAAAATCATGTTCAACATATAAAAACCGTTGAAATCAGGGTGCTTTTTATCAAATAATCCACGTCCAATTCGAATCGCCGTTTGCAACGAATTCGGTAAGGATAAATTAACTTGTTGGGGAATTCCTATCGTTGGAGCAAAATAAGTCGGGGAGGTCTTCTTTTTACTTTTTTCTTGTCCAAAATATTGATTCAATAACGGTACTGTTTCTTTATTACTTCTTCCACTGAGGAATATCTTACAATTATCACTAGTAAAATAGTCCTTATGGTGCTGTTCCAAATCAGATCGCTCCAAAGCACCGTAGGTTTCAGGAAAACTGTTATAGCCATACGGATGATCTTTCCCGTAAATGAACTCCGTTATTTTTCGATACGCAACCACATCGTTTTTGGTCAAATCCACGATCACCCGTTGCTGATTATTTTTAACGTAACTTCGTAATTCTGATTCCAAAAATGCCGGTTGGTAAATCATTTCTGCAAATAAAGGCAATAGCGCACCAAAATGCTTGGTCAAACAATACAAGACAATATTGATACTGTCTAAATTGACGGGCGTAGAAATCGTCCCTCCGTAAAAATCCACTTTTTCTGCCAGGTCTGCCGCACTCGTATGCTGCGTTCCTTCTTTGAGCATCGCCGTAGTTGCACGTCCTACTAGTTTCTTGTGCTCGTAAGGTCGTCCCGCAAAAAAGACAAGTTCCAACTTCAAGACATCTTGCGTACCCATGCTAATTTCGTAGACCGGAATACCATTGTCTAAAGTCAAAACTTCAGGGGCAGTCAGACTGATTTGGTAATCTTCACTAATTTTAGGGCTAATTCTTCGGTTCGGCATAATTCGTTTGGCAAATATGAATTGAAGGCTACTTGCATTTTACTAGAAAACAAATGCTAAGCAAGCAAATTTAACACTTTTAAGTTGAAGTTGTTTTAAAATAAAAGGAAAAGCAAAAATAGTGAAGTCCAGCCCTTATTTCTCTATTCTTCAAGATGACAAAAAAAGTTATCAACATTCTGTTAATTCTTTATAGTGAAAAAGTTGATAATAAGCTGTATTTTTGTGTTCTTAATTATTCGCGTAAGCATACGCAAGCGTTAATTATGTAATTCATTTATAATATTTAACAATCTTGCTGTCTGAACTATAAACCAAATATGTATGAAATTTAGCGTATCATCTTCTGAATTATTGAAACAATTGCAAATCGCTGGTGGAGCCATTGGTTCCAATCCAGTATTGCCTATTTTGGAAGATTTTCTTTTTACCATTTCCAATAACAGATTAACCATTGCTGCTACGGATTTAGAAACTTCCATTACCACGACAATCGAAGTACTTTCCGACGCAGATGGTGTAGTCGCTGTGCCCGCAAGAATTCTTTTAGACACGTTGAAGGCTTTACCACAGCAACCTATTACTTTTTCGGTCAATAGCGAAAATTTTGGAATTGAAATTACTTCCGCGTATGGTAAGTATAAATTGGCAGGGGAAGATGGACAGGATTTTCCAAAAATTCCACTGGCAGACGGCGTAGATAAAGTAACGCTACAAGCACCAATGTTATCACAGTCTATTAGCAAAACTTTATTTGCCACTAGCGGTGATGAATTGCGCCCAGCCATGACTGGTGTTTATTTCCAAGTAGATTTTAATAAATTGACTTTTGTAGCTACGGATGCTCACAAGTTGGTGAAATATACTTTTAAAGATATCAAAAGTGAAGTGTCTACCAATTTTATCGTTCCCAAGAAAGCCTTGAACTTGTTGAAAGGGATTTTACCTGCGGGCGATGAAGTACAATTAGCGTTCAACAAAGCCAATGCTTTTTTCACTTTTGGAGATGTACACTTGGTTTGTCGACTCATTGATGCTAGATACCCTGATTATAATGCCGTAATTCCCGTTGACAATCCCAATTTATTAACGATGTCTCGCCAAGATTTTCAAAATTCGCTTAAACGAATTGCGATCTACGCCAACAAAACAACAAATCAAGTCATTCTCAATATTAATGATGCTAGTTTGACCGTATCAGCGCAAGATTTAGATTTTTCTAATGAAGCAACAGAGCAGTTAACTTGCACTTATACTGGTGATCCTTTGACAATCGGATTCAACGCTAAGTTTTTAATTGAAATGTTGAATGTCTTAGAATGTGATGAAATCAAAATGGAGCTTGCTTCGCCAACTAGAGCAGGAATTTTGCTTCCAAGCGAAGAAGAAGAGGGAGAGGAAATCTTAATGTTGGTTATGCCCGTAATGCTTAGTAACTAAGCGATTCTTTGTTTAAATACTTATTATGAAGTACTTAGTACTTGCTTTATTTTTTTGTTTGCTCTTTTGCTATGCTTGTAGTGATGAGCCAGCAACAGAGCAGCCCGAAAAGCAAGCGCTAGCAATGAGTCCAGAAGCACTCGTTCGACAATGGCAGAATCATATTGATAATAATCGTTTTGAAGCAGCCAAAAAAATCAGTAGCCCGCAAGGAATGTTGGAAGTCGATGGTATCATGAAGGAAATTGTCGACGAAGATTTTCCCGAAAACTTTATTTCTGAAACTACTTTCGAATCGATTCTCTGCCAAAAAGATGCACAAAGTGCCATCTGCATTTGTCAAGTTAAAGAAGAGGAAGGACGAGATAGCTTTTTCTTAGTCAAAGAAAAGGATCATTGGTTATTTGAGAAATTAGTTTTTGAAAATATACTTAACGAGGACGAAATGATGGACGAACTCGAAAAAGACCTTAATAAATTGTTTGACGGAGAAACTACTGAAAAGTAATTTCAATCGTTACCAATTAATACCATTTATTTGATACACCTAGCAAAGCATTCCTTTCCTCGAAAATAAAGAGAAGGAATGCTTTGGTTTTTAAGCTAAAGACAGATTTATCATGAGCAAGATCGGCTTGTTTTTTGGATCTTTTAATCCTGTCCACGTTGGACACATGATCATTGCCAACTATATGGCAACACAAACGGATTTAGATCAAGTTTGGATGGTTGTTTCTCCGCAAAATCCACACAAAAAAAAGAGTAGCTTAGCAAGAGATTACGATCGTTTACACCTCGTCCGATTGGCTATTGGCGATAACGATAAATTGAAAGCATCCGATATTGAATTTAACCTCCCTCAGCCTTCTTATACTATTGATACCCTGACACACCTGAAAGAGAAATACCCCAAAAAGAATTTTGTCTTAATTATGGGCGGTGATAATCTCTCTACTTTTCACAAATGGAAAAACTATGAACTCATTCTAAAATACCACGAAGTTTTCGTTTACAAACGACCGCAATACGATTTAGGAACGCTTGTCGATCATCCTAGTGTTCAACTTTTTGATGCACCACTAATGGAAATTTCCGCAAGCTATATTCGCAAATGTATTAAAGCGCAACACGATATTCAATACCTCGTGACCGAACCAGTATACGACTACATTAACGCTAGCAACCTTTATCGTTAAGACCAAGCACACAAAAGAACGAGCAGAATAGAATAGTTTCCTATCTTTAAGGCTGAATTTTTATGCTAAAATATGCTACGGACGGCTCTCTTACCCAAGTTATTAACCATTTTGCTCGGAACGATCATCCTACTGTTCGTTGCATTTTATAATGGTTATCCACTCGTATATTCCGATACGGGGACTTACATACAAAGTGGTTTTGAGCTTTTTGTTCCCGTAGATCGTCCCTTGACCTATGGTCTATTTTTACGATATACGAGCTTAGGTATCAGTCCTTGGTTG
>JBGCFY010000019.1:0-13000 GCA_045110315.1 Saprospiraceae bacterium | reverse complement strand
TACGCCGATGTTAATTTCAACACCTGCTGGTACATCGATATAAGGAGTAGCTTCTCGGAATACAAAGTTGTTTAATAGTAAATCATCATTTGCATAAATATCTACTTTAGGTCTTGGTGCGTTGTGAATAATTTGAACTCTCGCCGTTGCTGGCGGTGGAGGCGTAATTGTAATTTGATCTAGCGCAAAAGTACCACCATTGCTCAACGCTACCCAAGGTTCGAAAGCTGGACTTTCTCCACTTAAGAAACCGGAAGCAAAAATAACGGCCGTTTTTCCTGCCCAGAAGCTAAGGTCTGCTTCGTAAGAAGCCACGATTGTACTATTGTCCTCGCCAGGCGTTATATCTAACTGGTAAGTATTATCAGCGGGGATATTTAAATAACCTTGAAAATCACCGTAAGAAGCATTATCAATAATTGGAGTTCCACCAGTTACGACATCAACGGTCGGTGCGTCAGGTGAACCATGGAAGAATAGAATTCCTACGTTATCTTCGTTATCTGCCGTTTCTTGTCCCATTGCAAAAACTTTCAAATCAAAGCCTGGGTTTCCACCCACAATACCGCTGGCAACCACAACGTAGCGTTCGCCATCTTCAAAGGTTACGGGAAAATTAGCAATGGCATCTGCCGCACTATCGCTATCATCTAAGGCTACGCCAATATTTATTTCTACGCCCGCGGGTACTTCTAAATATCCAGTAGCGGTACGAAAGGTAAAATTATTGAGTAAAAGGTCACTATTAGCGTAAATGTCCACCTTGGGGGAAGGCGCATTGTGGATGATTTGCACTTTTGCCGTTTGTGCAAAACTGACCATCGAAATCAGGGATAACAAAAATAGAAAGCTAAACTTCTTCATAATCTTTAGGTTTTATTAATTGTAAGTAAGTACTTGATAAATAAAAACCATATAACTATTCAGTGGATATTTAGTTCAAGCTTCCCTTGGTGAAAATCTTAATAAAACCTCAATTTGGTCTTGTGCTGACATAAGGCGAAATTTATTTTTGTTGCCAGACAACCAATGGGGTGAAATCTGCATATATATAAGTGTAGAGCTGTATTTATAACTTAAGTTAGCCTTTTTTCGATTTGAAAACGCCCTTCTTCTACGAATAAAAATCTTTCCCTAATACCTCTTAATCATAATTTTTAAAGCTTTGGTTTGTTCGATATTCAGCTATTTTGTAAAGGATTGCTAAGCTTGAAAGGAGCAATCACTGTTCTAACTCCCGTCGTACCTTTAATTTTAGCCTCTTATATTTGTTGTGTCAACCCAACAACTTCTTTATCTTGCCTGAAATAAAGTAAAGTGAAGCTTTTTTTTTTAAAATAAATTATTGCATTCAACTACATTAATAAAAATTATGACCGTAGAAACTTATAAAATCGCAGGCTGGAAGCAAAAAGAAAAAGGATTATTGATTGCGGAGAATGAAGATTGGGTGCTGGTAAAGTCTATTGTAGGGGAATTTGCAATTGATGGTTATAAGCTTTACGCAAAATCTTTTTTGACATCAAGAAAAACGAAGAAACGGGATAAACTGATTGCTCGCGTATTACAATTAAAAAAAGTCAAAGTAGCACTTCCCGATGGATTTGAATTTGGAAATAGGGTAGCGCTTTTACAATGGTCGGAACAACAGTACGGTTTGTTTGAATTTCAAGAGGAATCGGAAGAGGAATTGTTTTATGGAAAAATCAATCACATCATTGGCAATTATTTAACGATTGATATGATTACTGCGAAAGGGGAGATTGAGCAGGCTTACGAATATCAATTCCCCATTTCTAATATTCGCGCGATTACTTTTGCGTCTGATTATTTCAATTCGATTCGCTTGCTGATGTTAGATGAGTTGGGGGAAACTGTTTAATCTATATTAAAAAAAATCAGGAGTCAAAAGAGCTTAAAAACCCCAACACCTTTCTTGGAATTAAAAAAATTAACCACTCCATATGCACCGACGGAAGTTTATCAAAAATAGCGCTTTAGTCCTGACGGGAATGGGCTTAACAACGGGACTTTATGCTTGGCAGATCGAGCCTTTTTGGTTGGAGTTTGTTCGTAAGCAAATGGCTATTCCTCATTTACCTGAAAAATTAGTTGGTAAGACCTTACTGCAAATTAGTGATTTACACGTTGGTAATCGCTTTGACTATCAATACCTAATTGATTCCTTGCAAAAAGCACAAAAACTGCAACCGGACTTTGTTGTCTATACGGGCGATTTTGTTACTTATGAAGACGCAAAGCAATTTGCACAACTGGAAGAAGTATTAGTACACGCCGCAAAAGGAAAGTTGGGAACACTAGCCGTTTTAGGGAATCACGATTACGGTGAAAATTGGAAAGAGCACGAAGTCGCAACGGAAGTAGTGCATCGACTTTCTTCCGCAGGAATTCAAGTGCTTCGCAATGGCAAAAAAACAATTGAAGATTTAGCGTTTATCGGATTCGATGATTATTGGGGCTTGAACTTTAACCCTAAAAAAGCAATGTCTTCCTACGATCCTAACCAAGCAACTATTGCGCTTTGTCATAATCCTGACGTGTGTGATTTAGATATTTGGAATGGGTATCAAGGTTGGATTTTATCAGGACATACGCACGGCGGACAAGTAAAACCTCCTTTTTTGCACCCACCGCAATTGCCGGTAGTGAATCCACGCTACGTGGCGGGAGAAATTGATCTGCACGATGGTCGTACCTTGTATATTAACCGCGCACTGGGACATTTAATTCAAGTTCGTTTTAATGTTCGTCCTGAAATTACTATTTTTGAATTGCGGCGGCGTAGTGATCTAGGATAAATACTTAGTAAGGTGAGGGATTAAACTAATGATTGTATCCGCTGGTTTTAATCTTCATTATTTACTCGCTCATTTGACCTTTACTGCTGAGCTTAAATTTTAAAAACAAACTCTTTTCTATCTACTGCAATTGAACTAACTTCAACAAGGTTACAGCTATGAAACAAATCAACCAACTGCTTTTTATCAGTTTCTTCCTAACCAGTTTTTGCATGCTCTCTTGTGGCAACGATGGCGTCCAACAAGTAAAAAATCTATGGCCTGATACACAAAAAATCCAATTGCAGGATGAAAATGTTTATTTGCAAATACCCAAACAATTAACTCGATCTAGTCGATATCGGCTGCAACAAGATATGCCAAACTTAGAAAAGGATAGTCTGAGTCTGGTGCTCTTTCAAGATGCTTTAGCTGGGATGGAATTTGACGACGCGGAGATTGACGTTTTTGTGGACTCGACTTCTAATTGGATGATCATTATTATGAATCTTCCTTATGTGCCTTTAGATAAAAATATCGGTGCGATGTTTAATGGGATTCTGAAAAAGAAAGCGCGAGCGATTGAAGCGAAATATCCAAATCTAAAAGTAAACAAAATTGCTTCGCGCATGAAGCAAAATAAGCAGCAGAAAATGATGAAATTTAAAAATCAATACTTGGACGAAAAAGCGCAACGACAGTTTTTTGAAAGTATTTACTTTATTTCAACCAAAATTCAATCTTACGCGATTGTTGAAATTGCTGCGGGAGAAAAAGATATTGAAAAGCACCTGTGGTCCATCAAAGATTAAGAAGTTGTTTAAAAATGGGGATTGAAATTATCTAAAATATTGGAAATCAATGGCTTGCAAATAAATCATCTATCTGTTTTAAAACAACTTCTAAATATTCACCTCCAAAAATACTCAAAATGAAAGCGAATCAATTACAAGAACATATTTTTTATACCTACGTGAATCTTAGAATAGGAATTGCCGTTTTAGGCTTGTCGCTCCCCATTTTGCTAGTGCTATTGGGTTGGTTTTTGAACGTTGATTTTCAGAATTCACTTAGTGCTTACTTTCATGCAGATTCAGCGGGGCATTTTTTAAGAACTTTTTTTGTGGGCAATCTTTTTGCAATTGGCGTTTCGCTTTATTTGTACAAAGGGTACAGTAACCGAGAAAATATTGCGTTGAATTTAGCAGGTATTTTTGCGATTGGCGTTGCCGTTTTTCCGATGACGTGGAGAGATGAAGCCGGTGAAACTTTATACCAAGGAATTGAACTTTTTTCGATTGGTCAATCAGCGGTGTCGTTGCACGGAGTTTGTGCGGTGCTTATGTTTTTGTGTATCGCCTACGTTTGCATATGGTGTGCCTCGGATACTTTAGCTTTACTCAAGGAAGAGAAACGTAGAAAGTTGTACAAGAAACTCTACAAGTCATTTGGAGTCGCCATGATTGCCTTGCCGGTTGGCGCTTCTTTGTTGGCTATGGTATTTCGGGTTTCAGATAAAACTATTTTTATCGTGGAAACAGTAGGTATCGTTACTTTTGCAGCTTATTGGTGGACTAAAAGTCGCGAAATTTCTGCGAGTAATGCGGATAAAATGGCAATTCAAGGACAGTTTAAAATTTAATTCTATTTCTTCTGTAGGTATTAATTTGCGCTCTTACTTAAGTTACGTGATCTTGGGTAAGGTGAAGTTGTACTTTTGCTCACGGTAACATAATTTTTTTGGTTTGAAAAAAATGTTGGTTGTTTAGTAAAAATTGGAACTTAAATTTTTACACTAAAGTTATTAGATTACCTTGTCAATCAATCTTTATCAATAGTCGCTAAAATATGAACGCTACTCTAAAACCTATTCGCGTAAGCTTGAAAAAATGGGAAGTTCCGAAAGAAGGAAGCCTGTATTTGTTATTTGAAAAAGTACCATTGTATCTCACGAGAAGAGATTTTACAAAAAGAACTGATCCCGTTAGCGTATTTACGGATTTTGGTTACGTTGAGTTAATCTTAAAGCGAAAAGAGATTGGATTGCATAAGGAATGGCTTAACGACTACCTCGGTCGGGAAGATTTATTTATTGAAGAAGAAGAAAATGACCTGACTTTCTGGGATGGAGAAGAAGAAAATCGGTATGATTGGTCTTCTGGATATTCCATTGGTTTTGATGAGAAAGAAGTACAGTTTTTACCCTTGAGCGAGGAAGAATGGAAGTCAAAATATTTAGAAAGAACCTTAGCTTGGGATGAATTGTACTACGAGCGTAGGGACATTCAACTTGTAAAGTTTTTAACTTCTTTTACGAATATAACTAATCATCTGATTGATCGTACGATGAGGGAAAGTACAGATGCTGCGCTACCGGTTTACCGTCAAGCTTTGAAAACTAAGCTTGCGAATATGCTGGCGCAGTATCAAAAAATGGAGGAAGAAAACGAAGCATTTAAACTAGAAAATCCTCCGCCCAAAAAAGATCATTCGGCAGAAACGGCACAATCAAAATTAAATAGTTCGGTAGCCAAGTTTTGGAAATACCTTAAGGATCAATGGAGTTAAAATAACTTCATTATTAAGTTAGGTTAGCGCAGCGTGGGCATGCATTTTTTTAAATGAAAATTTTATCCTAATGGTGAAAGAACGTTATCAAGAAACTTTTCGTAGTTGGAACAAAGTTGCGCAACTTTATCAGGATAAATTTATGGATTTAGAGCTGTACAACGAAAGTTACGATTGGTTGTTAGCCGCTTTGGTCAAGCGCGATGCTTCGATTTTAGAACTTGGTTGTGGTCCAGGGAATATTAGCAAATACCTTTTAGGTAAAAATCCAGCATTGTTGATTAAAGGCATTGATATTTCAGAAAATATGATTGGTTTGGCGCGAAAAAATAATCCGTTGGCTCATTTTGAAGTGATGGATATTCGTAAGCTTGGTCAACTCAATACTTCTTTTGATGCAATTGTTGGTGGATTTTGTATACCGTATTGTTCGGAACAGGATGTAAAGAAATTGATTGAAAATTGTCGATCGTTATTGTTACCGAATGGACTTTTGTATCTGAGTTTTGTAGCCGGAGATTATCAAAAATCAGGTTTTATCGCAGGAAGCACAGGAGACCGGAGTTACTTTTATTATCACGAAGAGGAAGTTATTAAAGCGCAATTAATTGCGGCAGGTTTCACGGTATTGCATCGAATCTATAAAAAGTATCGAAAGTCGGAAACGCAAGTGGAAGAACATACGATTCTAATTACAAAATGCTAAAGTAAAAGTATTTATAATAGCGCTTTAAAGAAAAATGATTGTCAAAATAAAACTGGCGTAGAAAGTTCAACTTTCTACGCCAGTTTTGAAATTAAGGTTACTATTTGACTAGTTTTCTAAGCCTTTTGGAACTTCAATTTCATCGACAATTCGATTTAATTGATGTCCATCTTGATCTAAAATCAAAATTTCTACTCGCCGATTAAACTGTCGACCGACCTCGGTGTCCGTACCATTATCTAGTTCGTTTTTAGCGATCGGATTAACTTCCCCGTAGGTTTCCGTTTTAATTCGGGAGGAAGCAATGCCGCGGCTAATTAAATATTTTTTTGCAGAAGTAGCTCGACGGAGCGATAAAGCTTCGTTATAACTATTACTACCTTTAGAATCAGTATGTGCGCGTAAAGTGACTTTGTAGTTCGGAAAATCATTCATAATATTGACCAAGTCATTCAACTGCTTGCGAGACTCCGGCTTTAAATTAGAACGGTCAAAATCAAAAAAGATATTTTTGATAGAATTAAGAATTGATTTTGGTACGGGAATGTAGTTGCAGACGCAAGCGTTTCCGAGCTCACTTTTTGCGACCAGATTTCCATTAAATCCCAATTGGTTAAACTTTGCTAAAATCTGATTGGCCTCGGCTTCCGTTTTGTAAATGCCTTTGTAATAACGGTGGAATCCATAAGTGTCATTGGAGTAATAAATATCACTACCGATGGCATTGAAATAGTTAATATCTACTTTACTTTCGAAAACGCCCACTTGGATATACCAATTTTCGGATTGCGCACAAAGCGGTAGGGTAAAAAGCATGACGAGTACCATGCAGAAGTTTTTTCTCAACATAATGTTTGATTTTTAACAGGGTCTGATAATTCTAATTGCTCATTAATTGCTCTAAATTTAGAAACAATTCTGGTGCAATTTCGACAAAAAAGTAGAAGAAAATAAATTTTCGAGTAAAATAATAAAAGGCTAAAAAGCGAAAAAAAGACTAGATTGTACAAGAATTTGCTCCGAGCAAAACAAAATTCAATAGCTAATCGTAACTCAAATAGTAAAATCAAATCAATGGATAAAAAATTTTGGACTAGCGAAAAACTTTTAAGTCTCACTGCGGTACTGATTAGCGTTTGTACATTTTTAGTTTTTTTATATCAAACAAATTTGATTAAAAAGCAGCAATATATGTCTGTCTTTCCCTACGTTTCTATTCATCACGAAGGGATTAATACGGAAGATTATAAATTCTTAATTGAGAACAATGGGATCGGTCCCGCAATTCTTGAAAAGATAACCGTCAAAGATAAAAAAGGCAAAATTTATGATGATGTGATTGATTACTTAAATGCCAGTCTAACCAAAGCAGATACGATTGGTTTTTTCTATGGAAATTTATCTCCCGGCATTCTAGTGCCTGAGAAAGAGCACATTGAAGTGATTGAGCTAACAGACAAAAAAGAAGAAAGTAGTCGACGATTATTCGAATTGCTCTCCCCAAAAAAAATAGAGATTACCTTGGTGTACACATCAATTTATGGCGAACGCTGGACTTGTTCTAATCGAAATAAAACACCAAGAAAGCAGTAATTCGCCAACAGAAGCCCATTTTGTAAATATTCTGTAGTGCTGTAAATTTTAATTAGGATTATCTCAAACTCAAGTGGGATAATTTCTACAAATTATCATTACCTTTAATGTTAATAAGTTGCATTAAGGAGGAGCAACATTGGTTTCAGTCTGGTACGGCTAAGCATCCTCTTGTATTTCCTACCCTAAAAGATTCCAATCTTAATTATTCACTGACAAGTCATTTTTTTATCCACGTAGTGTGCGATTTGATTGAGCTTTACTTGATGGTCGCTGCTACCTCAAAACCTTATTTTTATGCAAAGAACATTTACAAACTATTTAAAAAACACAATTTTAGGGCTGATCGCGTTGTTGTCAACACAATTGCTATCGGCACAAGATGTTGTCATTCAGGAAGTGCTTTATAATCCTGCGGCGGGAGTCTCTGAAAAAATTGCTTTAAAAAATGTATCGGCAGGAACCATTGATGTTTCCAATTGGTGTATTTGTAATGTACCTTCCTACCGGACGATTAATAATGCTACAACCTTTAATATTCTAAGTGGAGATCCCGAAGCACTCGGGGCGGGCGAAGTGCTGATTTTAGAACTCACTGGCTCAGGATTGGTACTTTCCAATGCCGCCGAAATTGCTTTATATCATACCAACGGTTGTGGTGGATACACGACGGCGAGTAATATGGAAGATTTTGTTAGTTGGGGAAGTGCTTCTGGTTCTTCGCGAGGTTCCGTAGCCGATAATGCTAGTTTATGGAATAATGGTGACTACGTTCCCGTAGCAGCTCAAGGAGAAATTATGCAATTTGATGGAACCAGTGGCGGTAGTGGAAATGTTACCTTGATTTCAGATTTTGCCAATGTAACAAACGGTGTTTTACCCGTTGAGTTTGTTGATTTTTCTGCACAAAAGGTAGCCGAAGAAGTAAGGTTGACTTGGATCACCGCTTCCGAAACGAATAGCGATTATTTTGCCATTGGGAAGAGTACGAATGGGATGCAGTACGAAGAGATTGCCCGTTTGCCCGCAGCAGGGTTTTCTACAACGAAACAGTATTACGAATACATTGATCGTTCGGTAGCATCAGGAAAGGTAGTTTATTATCGTTTGGAGCAAGTTGATTTAGATGGTAAAATGAGCTATTCTTCGATTGAAGTGATCGGAAGAGATGAGAATGCCTACATCGCAACGAAGATTTCACCAAACCCCATTCGAAATAGCGAATGTCTATTCATCGAGTTAGCTTCCGACTTAAAGTACGAAGCGATGGAAGTTCGGATTCAGGACTATTTGGGTAAAACATTACACCAAAAACGCTATGCGGGTTTAGAAGATACAGCTTATCAAATAGCAATGGATTTCCCCTTTTTGAATAACGGATTTTACCTTGTAAGCTTATATGCAGATGGTATTTTGTTGGAGAGCGTCCCTATGGTCGTAACCGATTAATCCTTGCGGAGGAATTACAGCTTACCGTATAAAATCTAATTGTCCGTAGCATAGATAAGATCATTCTACGGACAATTTTTTAAACAATGGGGTTAATCATAAGTGTTTTCCCTAAAACCATCTTTTCTCTTTTCGTAAGGAAACTTAGCTAGCTTAAGAAGTATTTCCGATCATCAGTGCCTTGTCGGCAAAATTTCAACTTGTTTTCAGACTCCTTCAAGGTTTAACTCCAGTCCCGTAATAATCCTGAATTAATATGCTCTTTGGTAAGTGTTTTTTCTGTATTTTTGTGGATTAACGAGAGAATCAAAAGAGAAAGATTTGAGCAAAGAAAATAATACAACCGAAAACCCCGATTTATACGAACATTATCGCTTTCAAGTTGATCCAGGTCAAACCCCGATTCGAATTGATAAATACTTGATGGATAAAATCGAACGGGTTACCCGAACGCGGGTTCAGAACGGGATTAAAGCGGGAATGGTATTGGTAAATGACCAAAAGGTGAAGCCTAACTTAAAGGTAAAACCTAACGACTTGATTGTCGTTTCTTTCACAAAGCCACCGAGGGAAGATGCACCTGTTTTAGCACAGAAAATGGATCTAGATATTCGTTATGAAGATGACGATTTGATGGTGATTCACAAACCTTCTGGTTTAGCGGTGCACCCCGGAATTGGGATTCACGACGGTACTTTAGTCAATGGATTATCCTACTATTTCCAAAATATGGATTTGCCAATTATGAAAGGCAACCTGAAAGATCGACCGGGATTGGTACACCGACTGGATAAAGACACTACCGGATTAATGCTTATTGCCAAGACCGAACATGCGATGACGCACTTGGGCAAGCAGTTTTTTGATCATACCATTTATCGTAGATATTATGCCTTAGTTTGGGGCGAACCTTCGGAAAAAGAAGGTACAATCGTTGGACACATTGGACGACACCCAAAGCATCGCATGGTACGCCATGTATTTCCGGAAGGAGAAGAAGGCAAACACGCCATTACCCATTTCAAAGTATTGGAAGGAATGTACTATGTGAGTCTGGTAGAGTGTCGTCTGGAAACGGGCCGAACACACCAGATTCGAGCACATATGCGCTACAAAGGTCATCCACTTTTTGCAGATACCCGTTACGGCGGAAATAAGATTGTAAAAGGAACGGTCTTTTCCAAATACCGACAATTTGTAGAGAATTGCTTCAAACTCATTAAACGTCAAGCATTACACGCAAAGTCAATCGGGTTTATCCATCCAACAACGGGAGAAGAAATGATTTTTCATTCAGAATTGCCAGAGGATATGCAGCAAGTGCTCGATAAATGGCGCAGCTATATCGCGGGCAGAAAGGAATTGTAAGATGGAAAACGATTATCTTTCAAAAAGTAAAAATTGGATTCGTCAATTCGTTATTGGTCGACAACTTTGTCCTTTTGCGAAAGCCGTTTGGGATAAAAAGCAGATTCGTTTCGTTTATTTTGAAGGTAAAACAACGGCAGCGCTCGCCGAAGTATTACAACGGGAATTGGAATTACTGCGCAATACGCCCGCTTCCGAAATTGATACAACGGTATTAGTTCATCCGTTTTTGTTAAATGATTTTTATGATTATTTGGATTTCGTCGCAAAGGGAGAAACACTAATTGCTGACTTAAATTTGGAAGGAGAAATTCAGCTAGCGAGCTTCCATCCCAATTATCAATTTGCGGGTACCAAACCATCCGCCGCCGAAAATTATACCAATCGCTCTCCGTATCCAATGCTACATTTATTGCGGGAGGAAAGCATAAGTATTGCTCTTGAACATTATCCTAATCCTGCAAGTATTCCAGAAAAAAATATTGCGTGCATGAACGAAATTGGTGCACCACAGCTAAAGCAAATGCTTCATGACTTTAAACGATAAAATTACCTTATTAACTCAATTAGGAAAATATTTACAAACGGATACGGAGGAATTGGCAGCCGTAAAGCACAAGGCATATCTTCATAATAAATGGTTTACGGTTGCAAATATCGATAAAGCACTAAGCGCGATCAGCGAAGCCTTTTTACAAGAAGATAAACTTCGCGCGTGGCTAAAACCCTACAAAATTGAGGATACAGAAAAAACGAAAACGGTAGCTTTAGTATTAGCGGGCAACATTCCACTAGTAGGATTTCACGATGTAATATCCGTTTTCTTAGCGGGACACCGAGCCCTCATTAAACTTTCCGAAAAAGATAAATTCCTGTTGCCCTTTTTGGTTAACCAAATGCTAAAAATAGCACCAGCCGCTGCTGCTTATTTCGAATTTACCGAGCGCTTACAGCAATTCGATGCCGTAATTGCTACGGGAAGCAATAACTCCGCGCGTTATTTTGAATCTTATTTTAGTAAATACCCAAACATCATTCGTAAGAATAGAAGTTCGGTTGCTATCTTGAATGGCAAAGAATCAAGCGAAGTCTTACTCGCATTGGGAAGTGATGTCTTCGACTATTTTGGTTTGGGCTGTCGCAACGTTTCAAAACTTTATTTGCCGCAAGGCTACGATTTTGATGCTTTGCTAAGGGCTTTATACAACTACAAAGAAGTGGTTTTACACGATAAATATAAAAATAACTTTGACTACAACTACACTTTGCTCATCCTCAATAAAATAGCCTACGAAGCCAACGGCTGTATTCTGCTGACCGAAGCAACATCTTTACAATCCCGAATTGCTTGTCTGCATTACGAATATTATTCCGACGAAGCAGATTTAGCTGAAAAACTATCGACAAAGATGGCTGAGATTCAGTGTGTCGTTGGAGAGTTTTCCCTCGCTCAGAATGAGGTAATTCCTATGGGAAAAGCACAACAACCTACGCTTAGCGATTATGCGGATGGCGTGGATACGATGCAGTTTTTAGTAGAAATATAATTCTAAAATAGAAATTATGATCGGACTGATTGCCTTAATTTTAGCTGTGGTTGCTTTGATAATTATTGTCTACAAGCAATTCAAAGGACAATTGCGCGTTTCTCCAAAGTTTTTGTTGATTGGTATTTTACTGGCGGGAAGTTCTTATTTCTTTTGCTATTATGGTATCGTGTTACTTTGTGGCAAAGGCGTAGATCCAAGTTATTGCGAAACGCAAGGGCAACTCAGTGGATTAAATCTTGGCTTGCCCGTTGGCTTTGCCTTGTTTGGTTGGATTACACTTTGGGTTGATTATCAAAGAGGGAAAAAATAGTACTTCAATAGCATAGTAGTCTTTAGCAATAACAGCACGCCTCTTTTCTAGATAAAGCTTACCAACCAAAATATTTCGGTGGCTTAATACCTTTCAAGCGCAAATAAATAATTAATTGTCCTCGGTGGTGTGTAACGTGATCGTGCATCAAGCGAACGATTTGTCGACCCGTCATCGGACCTGCAAAAAACTTTTGCTCCGTTTTGAGTAAGTCAGGATTTTTCAGCGCGGCTTCCATTGCGTTGCCAGCGTAGGCACAAGCTTTACGCATATATTCTAGGTGTTCTGCCTTAGTCTCAGGTTCCTGTTTTTCAAATTTTTCTGCCCCGAGATAGCTATTGCTCAACCAAGTCATATTATCTACAATGTGGGTTACCTGTTCACTAAAACTTTTTATCTCCGGCGTAGGCTTAAAGTCAAAGTGCTCAGCGGGCATGGAATCGATGAGGTTAATGGTATACTGGGAAGCGTTTTTCCACTTTGTTAAAATTTCGGTTGCTGCGTTGTCTTGTGCCGTTAAGCTTGAGAAACTTAGCGTAAGTAATAAGGTAAATAAATTAAGGTGATTCATTATAAAGTACTTTTTTGTCTCAAATTTAGGATTAATATTTTGGGGAACCAATAGAAGGCTTGGATTAGTGGTAGAATTGTCGAGGGG
>JBGCFY010000018.1:0-16989 GCA_045110315.1 Saprospiraceae bacterium | reverse complement strand
TGAAACTGCGTACCAAAAAATTCAGGCGAAAATCGCACGGCCATCATTGCTCTTTCTAGATCTACGTGTGGTCGTTTTTTCTCCGTTGCTAAAGTTTTCATGCCTAAAGATTTCATCCGATCGATGTTGGGTTGAACGACTTGCCAATCTCTAAAGTCTGCTACGGTAAACGGATCTTCTAAATTTTTAAAAAGCAATTCTCGTTCTCCCGCTGATGTTTTATGCGTTGGAAAAGTACCAAAAGAACGCGACTTACGCTTCGTAATCTCAGCGATTTGGAAATGATGACAAGCCATTTGAAAAGAATGACAAATGAAAAAGACATACTTCTTTGAACCTCGATCGGCTTTGTTCCACGCCCATAATTCGTCGATAAAATCGTAGTACTTTTTATCCCAAATACCATCTCCATCCAGTGGCGCTCCAGGACCGCCCGTAGAAATATAGAGATCAAAATCTACCGCGTTGGGTAGTTCCGCTTTTCCTCGTACGTCAAAAACTTCCCAATCTAGTTGTTCTCCAAAAGATTGCACAATTTCTTGAATCGCTCTCATGCCTTGGTTCGGCTCATTGTCATACATATCCAGTATGGCTAATTTCAACTTTTCCATCATATTCTATTCTTTAGACTTTATTCTAAAATAGTCGATAGTTTATCTACCTGAGATAAACTATCGACTAAATAACTATCGCTATCCAACTTAGGATAAGCCTTATTTTTTCATTAATTGCTTCGCTTGACCCGCCCAGTCGTCTCTTTCTCCTCGACCTTTAAAAGCGTCCATTAAAGCATCTACTAAACCGTATTCTGCTTTTTTCATTTTACTTACTTGCACAAAAGTGAAGATGCCCAACTTATTCAGAATAGTTTCCAATTTTGGTCCTACGCCTTTGATAGTTTTCAAATCATCTTTATCAGCAGCAGAAGCTGTGCCAATATTAGCCAATAAATCTGCTTTGGCTGCTTTTTTAGCTTTTGCGCTTAAAGCCTTAGGGGCTTCAACTGCTACCGTTTTTGCAGCTTTTTTAGGTGCCGCTTTAGCCTTGGCTTTTTTGGCAGGTGCTTTTTTAGCGGCTTTAGCTTGCTTTATCGCTTTGCCTACACTTGCATTGCGCACAAAAGATCCCCAAGTTAAATTATCTTTTCCATCTTCTTGTCGTTGTGCTCGGTCGATTGCCATGTTCGCTGCTGCTTCCACTACCCATTCGAAGTTCTTTTCTCCAACAGAAGTCAATTCTGCATCTGGAGCAGGATTACAAAAATCAATCGCGTAAGCAATACCATCTCTTACTGCAAATTCGTAAGTATTAAAATCGTAGCCTAAGCCTTCATTTAAAGCAAGTACCTGTTTTTTAACGGTAGCCAACATTTCCTTTGACGTTGGTTCGCCGTCGATCACGTAACGTAAGTGGTGTGGATTACGCGGCTCATATTGCATGATATGTACTTGGTCACCGCCAATACAGTAGCAACGGAAATATTCTTCAAATTTAATTTCCTCTTGCAACATCATAACCAACTGGTTGGTTTCTCCGTAAGATTTGAAAAAATCTTCTTTACTTTCTAGTTTATAAACATTTTTCCAGCCGCCACCAGAATGTGGTTTCATGTAAGCAGGAAAGCCACCGATATATTTAAATATTTTTTCCCAGTCTAATGGAAACTTAAGGTTACGGAAAGATTTTTCGCTTGTATCCGCGGGCATATCTTTAGAAGGAAGTAGAACCGTTTTTGGAACAGGAACGTTAAGGTGCTCTGCCAAGCAGTTATTGAAAAATTTCTCATCTGCACTCCACCAAAATGGATTATTAATTACAGCGGTACCACACAGGGCAGCATTTTTCAAATAAGATCGGTAGAAAGGAACATCTTGAGAAATACGATCAATAATAACGGCATAACCCGATCCTTCTCCTTGCATTAATTCTTCTACGTGTAAAAATTCTGCGGTGATCCCTTTTACGTTTTTTTCATTTACTCGATCTACGAATGCTTGAGGGAAAGTGTCTTCCTGACCAAATAAAATTCCAATTTTTTTCATACTTAAATGCTTAATTTAACCTTTGGTTTAATGAATGTTGTTTTTTAAATTGTCGACTGATGATGCTTCCGTGTGGTTGATTTTCTCGTATTGGTATCCTATTACTAAGATAATCTAGTAGTGATTTCTATAGTTCCAGTATTTCTATATCTTTGCCCTTCGTGAAAGGCTAATGTCAATCAAATATTGAGAAATGGGAGCAATACCTAACCTAACTGCTCCAAAAGGAATACAAAGTTAGGGTTTTATCTTGAAAAATAAAAGCAAACCAACTGACTGTCAAATAGTTACATTATCCATATATTTACGAATCAAGATTTTATAAAGCAAAATCTACTTTTTCCAAAATTCTATTTGGATTATAGATTATTGTACCTGAATAAATTGGTTTCATGCAGCAATCACTTAAAAATTATTTCCAAAGAAAATTTCAAAAAGAGGTTCTTTTTTCCTCCAATATGAAAGATAATTTGGAAATACACGAATTAATAGACTTCCCTTCGGTTCACCTACAAAGAACGGTTCGGATCAAAATATTCCTTCCTCCTGGCTTCGATCCTTTTCAAGAAACCCAATACCCAAGCCTTTATTTCAATGATGGTCAGGATATGAAGGCGCTCAAAATGAGCGAAACTTTAGACCGTATTTATCAGCATAATAGTTTGAAGAAATTGCTCGTCATTGCCGTTCACGCGGGGGACCGCGGACAAGAGTATGGTACGGCGAGTCAGCTCGATTATAAGCAGCGAGGTCGTAAAGCAAGGCAGTACGGTAATTTCGTTACGCAAGAGTTGGTGCCAATGATGCGAAGAATTTACCATGCAAGCGTCAAGCCCGCAGATACCTGCATCGCAGGATTTTCTCTAGGAGGATTATCGGCCCTTGATATTGCTTGGGACTATCCCGATATTTTTGCAAAAGTTGGTCTTTTTTCCGCTTCCTTATGGTGGCGTTCACAAGCTTATACGCCGGATGATCCCGATGGTCATCGTATTATGCATCAGATCATTCGCGAGAGTGTGACTAGACCTGGATTTCGATTTTGGTTGCAGACAGGGACAAACGACGAAACGGAAGATCGCAATAATAATGGCATCATTGATTCGATTGACGATACGATGGATCTAATTCGTGAACTCGAAAAACTATCCTATCGTCGAGATCATGATATTCGTTACGTAGAAGTAAAAGGTGGTTATCATAATCAAGCAACTTGGCGAAAAATTATGCCCGATTTTCTCCATTGGATGTTTGGTCAATGAGTATAAGCGAAGAAGTTTCCCTTATAAATTTAGCCAATAAGTTAACTTAGCAATGATTGCTCGATTCTTTACTCGGATCTCTTCTGCGAAATAATTGTCGGTATACACTAAGAAAAAATCAGAGACGGGTTTAAAACGCCACTGTAAACGTGCATTGACATTGATATTATCAATCTGATCATTATACTGAAAAAAGCTCGTAAAGAAAAAGTTTTTACTCAACGTCAAATCAATCCGTGGACCAATCAAAAATAAGGCTACGGTAGATTGTGGCTCGGGCATATCGAAATAATTGTATCCATAATTAAGCGAAATAGAACCATAAGGTTGGTAGCGATACGTAAATGATCCTCTAATACCTAAACGTTTTCCGTTGAAGTAACTACCGTAACGAGGGTCAATCCGAAAAGAGAATCGTTTACGTCGATCTGAATTATAGGATAAACTGATGCTCGAATAATCATAGTCTGTATCTTCTGGTAGAACAACGCCATCCGTTCCTGTAGGATCAAAAGAATCAAAAAGATAAGTGTATTCGTTTCGCAGCGTCAGTCGAATTCGGCTGTTATCCCTAAAGCTTACTTCGTAACTAAATTGCAGTTCGTGGTCTGTTTTTCCAATTTCAGGATTCCAGAAAAAGGTACTTCGTATATTAGGTCCGTGGCGGTTAATTGTGCCCGTTGTTGGATAAAAGGAAACGGCGACGGCTGGATTAATTCTAAAATAATCTTTTCTGGGAACGAAACCCACTTCCGCGTTGAAACCTTCTCCTACGTATTGATGCTCCCACTCTACTCTCAGCGACCGCGTACTATATTGTAACCTTAAACCTTGCGAAAATTTTTGATCAATTTTTTCGGGTGTAAAAGCTTGATGATAAAAAACCTTACCAGTCCAAACATTATCTCGAGAAGCCAAATTGTAATCCAGGCCAAGTACCCTATTATAAGGAGTATACAAATCGTTGTCTTTTGCCGACAATCGTTGCTTATTGACAAAAATCACACCGATATTTGAACTACTGAATACTTTTCGTTGAAGTGCTGCAACGGTATAATTATAACTAGGCAAATCATTTTTATCATCTTTTGCCGTTTGCATATTGAGTAAACCTACGCGCCAATTATTATCCAATTTTCCACTTAATCGAGCACCATACAAAATCCTATTTCTAATGGTATTATCCGTTACAGTATCCGTCGCCACGCCAATTCTACGCGAGAAGAAAGGATTAATCCGACTATTTCCGAAGGTGGAAAAAAGATCTGCATTCTCTAGAAAAAATTGCCGCCGTTCAGGAAAAAATATTTCAAAGCGAGACAAATCAGTAACCTGTCGATCAACTTCTACCTGCGAAAAATCGGGATTGACGGTAAGGTCTAAATTTAAGCCCGACGTAACGGCAATTTTTGCATCTCCTCCAACTTCAAAGTTAAGGGCAGGCTTTGTTGTTCCATCGGCAGCGGGCGTTTCAAAATCTTCTTCAATGCTTGCCGCAACAAAAGGAATCAAAGAAATATTAGTTCCTAATTTTTTTAAAGGTTCTTCCCACTGCATATCTCCCATAAAAGCTAAACTCAAAATGGGCTGATTCCGAGGTATTTGTTGCCAAGTCGACCATTCGTTAGATTGGGTATCGAAGCGATAAGCATTAAACCGCCAATTGAAGCTACCATCTTTAAAACGGATCGACTTAAATGGAATCGCCAATTCCACTACCCAGAAGCCATCTTCCACTTTAGCGGCGCTATACCATTTATTATCCCAAGAGGTCGAAAAATCGCGAAAAGAGCTTCCGCCATTAGCAATTAAACCTTCTCGCTGAACCCCGTATGGGTTAAGTCCAAAAAAGAAAGCGTTGGTGCGATCGTTAAAAGGGTCAAATAGAAAAGTAATATTATCGCTACCGCCGGCTTGGTAATCTCGCCGTAGCGATGGCGTTATGTATTCGTTTCCTACAGCATAGCATTTAGCGGCGATGTAAAGAAACTCATCGTCATAGCATAAAAAAATTTCGGTTTGTGCTTCCGCATAACTGGAATCTTGAGGAAAGTATTGCCAAAAATCTTTTGCGGGTGTACCTGTAAACCAAGCAGGTTCGTCTAATTTACCATCTAAGGAAATTTTCTGGGTAGTTCTTTTTAGACTAATTTGCGGAATATTTTCCGGTATTTGTCCACGAACGGTGATTGCACATAAACTGAGCAATCCGATTAGGCTTAAGGTGAGCGATCGAATCATAGTGGCTGCAAAAGTAGGAAGAATATTGTAAATCAATAAAACTATTTCCTTGATTTATTTTTCGGTGAGTGCAATTTCAATAAACGAGTATTGAAATCAAGATAAGAGATGAAGCGTTGCTTAACGACCTAAAGAATACGATTTTGCAGTATTTGTCGTACCAATCAACTGACATTTTCCGCGCTGTGTAAATAGGCTACGCTGATCAAAAACAATGGCTTCTGACTCCGGAAAATCTGTAAATATAGTTCCCTGATTCATCAACTCACCTCCTTCAATTTCGATACAGTTTCGTCCCGCATTAAGAATTTCAACTTTTCCTTTATTAATCAATGTTCCAAAAACGCTAATTCCATTTTCGTAAGTACGGCTACCTTCTACGAATAAATAGGCGCCACGCTCCAAAATCAATTTGGCGTGCTTACAAACTTCTAAGTGTGCAATCCTTCGCACTTCCCCCGTAATAATTGGAAAAGGGTGACGGTCTTTTGAAACATTAGGAATAATGACATCACTAATTGAACTCGGCACTTCTCTGGTACTCCAATTATCTGGATGATTCCAATCCGTAGCGGCTCCTTCGACGCCTCCGACCCAATAAGTTCTTAGTGTAATGCTGCTTAGTGGAGTTATGTTCATGTCCAGATTTTTATTAAATACGTAATTAAAAACACCTTTCCTTATGATCAATATTCCTATCGTATTGACAACGATACACTGATCAATCCACTATATCCTATATATATAGTTAATTACTATGCTGACAAAATTATGCCATAAATAAATAATCGGTCAAAACTTAATCGGGTAAGCTTTGTCCTAAGTTTACTTGCTGCTCTTTAAAAATGCGATTGAAAGCGTTATCTCTCGATTAAAATTCCGTAGAATTTCTCTACTTTATTCCAAGGAGAAAAGCTTAACCAAGCATTTTTCAGTTTTAATTTACTTAAAAAATCATGGAATCTCAGGGATTTGCTACTTTTTACACCAAAAAGCAATCATTAGTTAGTATTCTAAAACGGTTCGTTTTGCAAAAGCAAGCAAAATACTAAACAAAATGAGCACTATAGAAAGCGATCTGATTTGGGTAGCAGAAAGTTGGAGAAACATTTTCACGCTAATTGTGTTAAGTTCTTATTATGCTTAATAATGAAGTTGTTAAACAACTCCAAAAATGTTTGCGGATTGATCTTTTTGAATTATAAAACAACTTCAATAGAAAAACGAAGCAATAAGATTCGTAGCGTATTGTCCTACGTTTGGCATAATTAAGTGGCTCGCAACTAACAATTTTCACGCATCAGAGTGTTTTTTGCACTAAATTTGCAGTACTTAAGTCATTAAATAGGATTATCAATAACACCTGAAAGTATCAACTCAATTTAATCCGCTTTAACATTAGACTTCATTACCTCTTAATTTTTAATTTACATCTTATGAAAAAAATCACTTTTACTTTCTTACTTGCGACACTTTTCACTGCTGGAATGTTTGGACAGGAAGTCAAAAAACAAGTTTTAATAGAGCACTTTACGAATTCTCGTTGTGGTATTTGTGCAAGCAAAAATCCTGCTTTTTATAATACGATCAATCAGTATCCAGGTGATATTCACCATATTTCTTATCATCCGCCAGTACCTTATCCAAACTGTGCCATTTATCAATCTAATACCACGGGGAACGAAGCTAGAGCTAACTTCTATGGTGTTTTTGGGACGCCAACGATCAAGGTTGTTGGGAATGTTAATAGTAGTGGTTCTGCTTTGATTTCTACGAGTACGCTTAATTCCGTTTTAAATCAAACTAGCCCTGTCGGTATCGGGGTAGAAGAAACAACGGGCGATGACCGAACGGTTACCGTTACGATTGGTTCTTATATGGCTCCACCAACAGAGAGTCACTTACTTTACGTAGCCTTAGTAGAAAAAGATTACTACTATGATGCACCTAACGGCGAAGATGTCCACCACGATGTTTTCCGAGAAATGTTAATCAATGGTGTTGATTTTGAATTTGCTGCTCAAGGAGGAGCGAAGGTTATTACGACTACTTATAATGTAGGCAATTACAATCCAGATGAACTATACGTTGTTGCTTTTTTACAAAGCGATGTTAACGATGCTATCTTGAATTCTGGGACAAAATTTGATGCAGATTTACCAGCATTAACGCCTACGGTTAGTGTAACGGAGTTAGCGGAGCAAAGTACTTTCTCTATTTATCCTAATCCTAGCAGGACGAAAACAGAACTTTTTGTTACTTTAAAAAAGGAAGCTTCTCTCGATACACAACTTGAAATCATTGACCTTGCAGGAAAAACAGTTATCCGTCAGGAGATCGCTGAAAACACCTTGCAACACCGTTTAAATGTAGCACCATTGCAAGCGGGTATTTATTTTGTAAAGATTCAATCTGGACAAAAAGTGTGGACCGAAAAATTAGTACTTAATTAAGCCATAAGCACAAATCAGAATTTGAATATAGTCGGATAAGAAAGTAGTCAATGGCACTACTTTCTTATTTTTATTTAGAGAAGTTGTTTTAAAATGACACACAATAGTTAGATTCGCGGTAGTTGTCAAACTCAAGACAAGTAATTTTTCAACTTTCTGCCCATTAATGCGTTTTATTCACTGACGCTTTTTGAGCACGTACTTACGAGTATGTTTAAAAACTCCAAAAATGTTTGCGAATTGATCCGTTCACATTTTCAAACAACTTTAATTTTAAAATTCATTCTAAATATAGAAACAGATGGGATTCTTAAAAAACTTTTCTTCCAGCCAAAATACAGATTTAAACAAAGACTGGAAAACCTTAGATAGCTTGACGCAGCTGGAACAAATCATTGATGATTCTCACCAAAAGCCCGTCGCTATTTTCAAACATAGCACACGTTGTGGCATTAGCACGATGGCTAAAAGTCAACTAGAAGATGGGTGGAATATTTCTTCGGATGATTTAGATTTTTATTATTTGGATTTACTCGCTCATCGCCCTATTTCTAATGAAATTGCTGATCAACTAGACGTCATGCATCAATCGCCACAGGTTATTTTAATAAAAAATGGTAAGGCGGTTTTCAGCAATACACACCATAGTATTAGTGCCGATGCTTTGCAAAATGCTTTAGCAAAAGTATAATATAACTACTCAACACTCAACTTTGTTTGACATACGGCTAGTGTTTTTTTCGATTTCGCGATCCAAAAAACTAAAGTTATCCTAGTACACTGTAAGTTCAAATAAGCTTACAATTTGAAGAATTTATTCTCAGGAAAAGCAAGGTAATAAAATTAAGCATAGCAAAACTATGGTTCCTTTTTTTAAACTGAGAATTAACCTTCCAAAGGCAGTATGCTTTATTTTACAAGGTACTTAGCTGGCACTTAGCTGGCAGTAGTTTAACTATTGCTGTGCTGCTCATTTCACCATCCAAAACAAGCTCCAATGCGTTCTCAAAAAGTCAAATTCACCAATGCTAACGGTTATGAACTTTCTGCTAGACTAGAGCTCCCCGTCAGTAAACATCCGCATAGTTATGCGCTTTTTGCCCATGTATTTACGGGTAATAAAAACTTAAGTGCGACCCGACACATCAGTAGAGCGCTCACGCTGAGTGGTATTGCTGTACTGCGATTTGATTTCACAGGGTTAGGAGAAAGTGAAGGAGATTTTGCGGAGACAAATTTTACTTCTAATGTAGAAGATTTATTAGCTGCTGCTCGATTTTTGGAAGAAAATTACAAAGCACCCAAAATTTTAATTGGTCATTCTCTCGGAGGTGCGGCAGCAATTTTTGCCGCAAAACACATTGCGTCTATTCGTGCCGTTGCTACAATCGGCGCCCCTTCCAACCCAGAACACGTTAGCCATTTATTGTCGGAGAAGTTGGAAGACATCGAAAAATATGGAAAAGCCAACGTAACTATTGATGGTCGAAGTTTTACCATCAAAAAACAATTTCTTGATGATTTGAGAAATAAAAATATGTTTGGTATCCTCAAAAACTTGAACAAAGCCTTACTCGTTTTGCATTCTCCACAAGATAGAATTGTAGAAATTGATAACGCAGCTAAAATTTACAAAGCCGCTTTTCACCCAAAAAGTTTTATTACCTTGGATGGTGCAGATCATATGTTGAGCAACAAACACGATTCAACTTACGTCGGTAAGTTGATTGCTTCTTGGGTATCTCGTTATATTGAAATCCCCAAGGAAGATCCACTCAAAACAAATAAACAAGTAGTTGTACGACTTGGCTCTGATGGATACACTACTGAAATTATGGCGGGTCGTCACGGACTCATTGCCGATGAATCCGAAAAACTAGGCGGAAATGACTTCGGTCCTTCTCCCTACGAATTATTAAGTGCTAGTTTGGGTGCTTGTACAGCCATGACACTACAGATGTACGCTAGACGAAAACAGTGGGATTTAAAAGAAGTCAAAGTACACTTATCCTACGCAAAAGATTACCTAGAAGACTGTCAGACTTGTGAAAAACCAGAAAGCAAAATTGATCATTTCGATCGGGTCATTGAGTTGGAAGGAGACCTGTCCGAAGAACAACGTACTCGTTTACTCGAGATTGCAGAGAAATGTCCAGTGCACAAAACCTTACATAATCCAATTGTGGTACATAGTTTTCTTAAGGACGAAGCGTAAATGCTCGCACAATTTAATAAACATAGGCAATATTTCCTTCGCCGACTTACTATAACTATCTTCGCCTTCTATTTGGCAATAGTAATAAACTCAACTTACATCGGTTTTCAAAAATAAATCATCAACTATGGACTACTATAAAGAATCACTTAATTTACACAAAAGATTAAAAGGTAAAATTCGCGTACAGAGCAAGATGGACGTCCGTACCAAAGAGGATTTATCGCTCGTCTATTCTCCCGGAGTAGCCGAACCTTGCAGAGCAATCGCCGCCAACCAAAAAGCAGTTTGGGACTACACGATTAAGTCTAATACCGTTGCAATTGTCAGTGACGGTTCTGCCGTTTTAGGATTAGGGAATATTGGTCCACACGCGGCGATTCCAGTAATGGAGGGTAAAGCAATGTTATTTAAACAATTTGCGGGGATTGATGGTTTTCCAATTTGTTTGGACACGCAAGATACGGAAGAGATTATTGAAACGGTCCGAAGAATTGCGCCCGTTTTTGGTGGTATTAATTTGGAAGATATTTCTGCCCCACGGAGTTTCGAAATCGAACGACGCTTGCAAGATTTAGGGATTCCCGTTTTTCACGACGATCAACATGGTACAGCGATCGTTGTCTTAGCAGCCTTACTGAATGCAACAAAGGTTGTCAATAAAAGTCTTTTCAATCTTAAAGTAGTTATCAATGGTGCCGGTGCGGCGGGGGTAGCCATTGCCCGTTTGTTACGTTGTGTTGATAATCAAGATACGGAAACTTGTATTGCGGTTAAAGAAGTTATCGTCTGTGATAGCAAAGGAATTGTTCACCAAGGTCGAACGGATTTAAATGATTCTAAGAAAGAATTACTAGAATATTCTAATAGTGAAAACAAGGCTGGAGGTTTAAAAGATGCGTTGAAAGACGCAGATGTTTTTATTGGAGTAAGCGTGGGTAATTTAATCACGGCGGATGATGTTCGTACGATGGCTAAAGATCCTATCATTTTTGGCTTAGCCAATCCGACACCAGAAATTATGCCCGAGGAGGCTTATAAAGGTGGTGCAGCCGTTGTCGGTACCGGAAGGAGTGACCTTCCCAATCAAGTCAACAATGTACTCGGATTTCCAGGGATTTTTAGAGGCGCGTTAGATGCTAGAGCTACGCGCATTACGCCCGCCATGAAATTGGCCGCTGCTTTTGCCATCGCTGATTTTGTAAAAGCACCTACGAAGGATATGATTATTCCGCCCAGCTTGAATGAGCAAGTGGCTTGGACAGTTGCGAAGGCAGTAAAAGAAGTAGCCTTGAAAGAGCAGGAAGCGTAACGCGAAATATTTCTTTGATTAAAAAAAGCCTCGTTGAGATCATTACATCAACGAGGCTTTTTAGTGTCCCAATTATTTTAAAAAAAGTACCTTCTAATCTTGCTCGCTACTTTTGTGTTCTTTGGAGCCATTCTAAAACCACCTTCGTTTTTTCCGCTTGCATTTTTGCGGGTAAATCTACGGCAATTTGTGCGCGCATATCAATCGCAATCGGCGTTCTATTTCCTTTTTCTTTTAAAATTAAAAACCGATTATCCTGGATATTGCTAGGAATATTGGAATCGATCGTTTTTCCCACTTGAAACAAAGGATTAATTTTAAACTTTTCTGCTTCGTAATCATAACTTGGTATAATGGCTTGGTATTCTCCCCCCGCAGAAGCCAATAAGAATAGAGAAGAAAAATTATTTTCGCCCAAAGCGTACTCTGCCGCGGGTAAAATCGCTCGAGGATTTCCTCCCTTTTCCAACTTAAAAACAAATGCACCGTATTGCTCCGCGTATCCAATTAAATAGTTCTCCCATACTTCCAAGCGATTGATCATGCCCGCTGAGGTATCCGCTACGAGTCTTTTATTTTTAAAATTAGGCCGTAAAACTTTTAGCAATTTCTCCCCCTGCAAATCATAACAATAGATTGTGCGTGCTCCTTTGATCGCTACCAATTGACTTAAATTGTTGTAATTGATTTCTGCGATGTAATACGGAAAGTCTGCACTTTCATCAATGGGTAAAACCTGTCGATCGATTAAACTACAGTCAGTGCTATTGTAAATTGCCAGCACTCGGTGGCTTTCGCCTAAATCCTGATCCAAGGTCGTAGAATCTGCTAAAATATACAACAGGCGGTTTTGCTCTTTAAGCCACAACTCATTCCCTTCCAAAAAGGTGCCTCCAACTTGGCAATCTGGCTTTGTTGCCTTACGATCGATTTGCGGAGCAGAAGGCTTTTCTGTAGTCGTTGTATTCGTTTGACTAGCGGTACTAGTTTCTTCTGTACAAGCGAGTCCCAAGCACAATAAACAAAATAAGAGGTAACAATATTTACGAATCATCATGATAAATTTAAGCGACGAAATGACCAACAAATATAAGTTGAAATAAACAAAGTAAGTCTTTTCAAAGAAAATAAAAGTACGAACCTTACCAATCCAAAACGATTGGCGGATGTACGGTACGGTAATGAATATCTAAGACACTCGCATTAACGAAAGTTGTATCCTCCTTTTCATAAATACCATAAGCCTCGTGGATATGACCGAAAATATGATAGCGAGGTTTAATCTTTGTCACAATATCTAACAAATCATCACATCCTGCCCGAACACCTTTTACCGTAGCATCTCCAACACCAAACGGAGGACCATGAGTCACTACAATATCTGTATCCGCTGGAATCTCTTCCCAGTAGCAACGAATAGCTCTCCCTCGATGGCGATTAAACGCAAAATTGAAAAAGTAAGGCGTGATCGGAGAACCCCAGATTTTAATACCAGCTACTTCTCGTTGCTCATTTTCGAGGTAAACCAAATTATCGGGTACCATGCGTAGAAAAGCTTCTCGTGATTCCTCCAAAAAGAAGTCATGATTTCCACCAATAAATACTTTATGCGGATGTGGTAACGCTGAAAACCAAGCAAGAAATCTTTCCAACTCCCCTACTTCTCCTCTCGATGATATATCTCCTGCGTGAATCAACAGGTCTGCTTCGGGAAGCGTCAGTTCTTCGTGTAAGCTGTGTGTATCGGAAATCATGCAAATTTTCATAATCGTAACTTAAGTACTTACAAGATACGCTAACTAGGCTGATAAAAGAAAAGACCGCGACTGTTGAAGCTTTTTTTGATAGAAAAAACAGCAGAAAGGCTTAAAAATCTTCGATCTACGAAATAAGTCGTAGATAAATTTGCTTTTACGAAACATTTCGTATATCATTGTATACGAAATCATTCGTACAAAGAAATAAAATTACATTCCTCATGCAAAAACAAATTTCCAAGCCTACCGAATCAGAGCTAGAAATTTTACAAATCCTCTGGCAAGTTGGTCCTTCTTCTGTCCGCTTCGTTAATGACAAGCTCAATCAGAAGCGAGAAGTTGGTTATACAACGACCTTGAAGATTATGCAAATTATGGCCGACAAGCATTTGGTGCTTCGCAACACAGAAAGTCGTACTCACATTTACAGTGCAAATGTCAGCGAAGCGGATACCCAGAAGCAACTGCTCCAAAAGTTCGTAGATGCTACTTTTCGTGGCTCTGCGATGAAGATGGTTTTGCAAGCGCTCGGTAACCACGAAGCCTCCGACGAAGAATTAGAAAAAATAAAAGCTTTAATTAAAACCATCGAAAAAGGAGAATAACCATGAGTTTTCTAGAACAACTATTTTCAGAAGAATTTATTTATGCATTGGGATGGACAGTTGTACATTCTCTTTGGCAAGGCATACTAGTTGCGGCGACGCTCGCTTTTTTGCTTCACCGCTTTCGGAAGCACTCCGCGAAATTGCGATATGAGTTGGCCACTTTTGCACTGTTTAGCATGCTTATTTTTGGGCTTGTTAGTTTTTTGTATTTATTTGAAGCTGCCCAACAACCTTTGGTAGAAACATTTCAGCAGATTCTCTCACCAACTGCGGTGGAAGTTAATCAGCATACCATTTTGGAGAGTTCGGTGGCTTTGAGCATTAACTTTTTCAATACACATCTACCGCTTTTTGTATCTTTTTGGTTTTTGGGGGCATTGTTTTTTTTAGTGCGTTTATTAGCGGCTTATGCTTACATACAAAAAATAAAGCAGCATCCTCATTATCCGATTGCTAGTTATTGGGAAGGAAAATTCCAGAATCTTTTATGCAAAACGCCCATCAAACGATCCATCCAACTTGCGGAATCTGCGATTGTGCAGACACCAATGGTCATTGGATTTTTCAAACCAGCTATTTTGATGCCACTCGGAGCGTTAAATCATTTGACACCGGAAGAAGTGGAAGCGATTCTCGCCCACGAGCTTGCTCATATTTTCAGAAATGACTACCTCGTTAATATTATCCAATCTTTAATTGAAATTTTATTTTATTTCAATCCTGCCGTTTGGTGGATTTCGGCTCAGGTTCGCATAGAACGAGAGAATTGTTGCGATGATATCGCCGTTCAGCTCTGCGGAAGTTCTTTGACTTACGCCAAGGCACTCGTCAAATTGCAAGAAATTAACCAAAGCGTTCCTCGATTGGCCATGCCCCTTTCCAACAATAAAGAACATTTACTCAATCGTATCAAACGTATTTTAAATCAACCTCAAAATAAATCTAATGTTATGGAAAAAATAACCGCTAGTGGTTTGCTGCTCATTGCAGTCTTATTTCTCTCGCTCAATTCAGGAAAAGCCTTCCAACCCAAGGATACCACGACGACCACTACCGACCAGGAAGCACCAATAAGCACTCCGGAACACATCATCTCTCCTACGGAAATGACTACCGCTTTCGAAGCCTTAGCAGATATGGTTGAAAAGAAAGAAATCACAACGGATAGTATTATTCCTAAAATTGAAGAGAAAAAAATGACCTTACGGCATAATAGTAATGGAAATGATATTCAAGTCTCCATGGAAGAGGGTGAAATTCAAACCCTAGAAATTAATGGCGAAACAATTCCAGAAGAGGATTTTTCAGCTTACGAATCGGTAATTAACGATCTCATGAATAGTGTTCCTCCTCCTCCACCGCCACCACCTGCACCGCCCGTGTTAAAAAACTTCAAAACACCTCCTGCGCCGCCAGCACCGCCAACGTCGGATATGTTCCCAGCTCCAAAAGCACCACCAGCGCCACCGAAGTTGCCGAGTTTTTTATCCCACAACAAGCGAATCAAAGTATTAAAAGAAGATGAGAGTGGTAATCAAATTATTATGGTAGAAGGAAGTGATTTAGAAGAACCCATTAAAATAAAAATCCAAGCGGATGAGATTTATATCAATGGAGAAAAAATAGAAGAAGGCGGCGAGTTTAAGCTTGAGGAAGGAAATAGTTTTAATTTTGATGATAGAAAAATAGGGAAAGTTTTCTTTCAAAAAGAATTAAATCCTTTCAGGATCATCGAAGGCAAAGACGAGCTTCCTGGGTTCAAGCATTCTCTCTTAAAACTTAAAGGAGATTTGGAGCACGAAGAACAATTGGTAGAAATACTTAAAGAACAAGAATTTTCGCTAGAAAAAAGTCAAGAAAAACTTGCAGAACTTCAAGGTCATTTAGCGGAAAGACAGTTCGAAATTATCGAAGCAGACCCTAATAATCGCTTTCTTAACCAGATCGGTTTATTTTCTAAAAAGGGAAATTCTAGTGATAAAATCAATCGTTTTTTTAGTGCTTTAGAAAAACAATTACTGGCGGATGGTTTGATTGAAAGCCTTAAACGATATCGCTTCAAGCTAACCGATCGGAAAATGAAAGTCAATGGTAAAAAACAAGACGCTGATTTGAGAAATAAATATATTCGCCTCTACCAACGCCTAGTAGATACCAAAGTTGGAAATCGCTTTGAAGTAGAAATCACTAAAAAAGGAGATAAAATCAAATCTTCAATTTCAAGATAGGTAGGTTTACCCAATAGGTTGGTGATTTTGACGGAAGAAAATTTTGCTTCAATCGAGGGGAAAAATGCAGGAAATCTACTCGTTTTCAAGGCTTTTTACCGAAGAGTGAAATAAAAAATTCTCGTCATAAACTAGTAAATTTATTAAATAACCTACTCAAGTACTAAGACAAATTAATTCATCTTAAAATATTTTCATATGAAAACCCTCGTACCCTTTTTGCTTTGTGGCTGCTTTTTGCTCACCACACAATTATTCGCCCAAACGGAAGAAGCAATACCCAATAAAACAAGAACCACCATTATCATCAAAACGGTAGATGAGGATGGAACGGAAAATACACAAACCATTACCGAAGAAGGCAAAGTCTTCGACTTCAAGATGAACACTGAGGAGCTTGAATTGAAAGATTTGGATATTTTCATCAAAGAAGCAAAAAAAGGAGGCAAGCTTCGTTTCGAATTAGAAGGAGATGTCCAAGCCTTTAACTTTGATGTTTCCGATATCATGGACTTTAATCGAGGTGATTGTGACCAACCCTTTTTGGGAATTATGATGATCCAGCAAAAAACATTTGATGATAAAAATGCGACCAATAGCCACGCTAATCGCAACGGTGTACTAATCAATAAGATTATCAAAGATACTGGTGCCGAAGATGCGGGATTACTGGCAGATGATGTTTTGACGATGATTGATGGAAAGCCAATGACAAGCCTCGGTGAAGTAATTAAAGAAATCAAAAGCCATAAAGTCAACGATCAGATTACGGTAACCTACCTACGAGAGGGTCAAGAAAGTCAAGTTGTCGCTACGCTAAAAGGCAAAAAATGTCCTACCGAAAAAGTATTTAAAATCGAAAAAATAGTCG
>JBGCFY010000017.1:0-3558 GCA_045110315.1 Saprospiraceae bacterium | reverse complement strand
CCAAACTTAAATTCCCCATTATTTAAGATCGGTTTAAATTTACTTTCAATATTCTTTGTTAAAGAAGTTATTATTGAAATGACTTCTTTTTCACTGATGCTAGTTTTTGATTTATAAAGGTTTTTAAAACAAAAGTCTCTAATGTAATTTCTCAATTCTCTTTTTTCCTGATTACTAACCTTCAAACTCGGATTGTAAATACGTGCTCTTTGTAATCCTCCTTGCTTTACTGCTGTCCAAATAATCCCAGAAACTAACTTTTCTTTTAATTTATCATTCATTATCTTTCGGTATTTTAGTTTTGTCCTTATTGTGTTGATATCTTCTGTCTAGTGAGAACTAATTTAAGGTTTTAGGAATGCAAATAGCAATATTACACCAGCTACTTCCCTTTCCTCAACTCATGCAAAATAAACCCATACATATCTGCTCTCCCTCTAGTACTCGAAGCATAAGTCGAAGGACCAAAATGTCCCGCTTCTTTTTCAACTTTCAATAAGATTGGATTTTTTTGACTCATTCTATTTTGTAGGCGGGCGACAAATTTATAAGAATGAAAAGGAGGAATTCGATCGTCATTTTCGGAAGTGATAACCAACATAGCGGGATAATTAATTTCCTCTTGTACATTATGATAAGGGGAATAATCATAGAGCTGCTTGAAACTCAAACTATCTTTTACCGTCCCGTATTCATCCGCAAGAAAATGACCAACGGTAAATTTTTCAAATCGTACCATATCTAGCACCGCAACTACGGGAACAACTGCTCTAAATAAATCCGGTCGTTGAATACCGGCTGCGGCAGCGACTAGTCCGCCGTGAGAAACGCCGGTTAGTGCTAGATGATCTTGATTGGTATATTTATTTTCGATGAGGAATTCTGCCGCGGATATAATATCATCAAAACTATTTTGTTTGTTGGTTCCTTTTCCAGCTTTCGCCCATTCCGTTCCCTTTTCTCCGCCACCTCTGATGTGCGCATAGGCAAAGACGCCTCCTTGTTTGATAAAATGAACAATACCGGGATCGAAGAAAGGTTTTGCCGTCACTCCAAACCCACCATGTGCCTTTAGTATCGTTGGATTTTTTCCATCCAATTTGAGTCCTTTTTCATGAACAAGAATCATCGAAACGGGCACCTTTTCTTTCGACTGATAGGTAACTTTCTTGAGTTCAATATTTCGATGGTCGTAAGTAATCGTTGTCTTTTCAACTAAATCAAGTTCAAAGGTCTTTACATTAAAAGTATAAGTTACTGGCGGTTGAACGTAAGAAGTAGAATAAAAGGAAAATTCATCCTCTTTATCACTAGTACTAAAGCAATTCAAAACAGTAGCCATCCCCATTTTTTGCGTAAACAAGGTCGCTCCTGAATAGTCATACACCACTAACATGGGTTGATGGTTTTTCTGATAAATTCCCACAATACGATCTGAAAAACAAAAAGATTTTAATAAGAGTGCGTCCGAATATGCTGGAGCTACTTCTCGCCAATTATAAGGGTTAGCAGGATCAATTTCTACAATCCTACCTTTATTTGCATTATGAGAGGTAAGCGCAATTAGTTTCCCTTTGTGGTGTTTCTTTAGAATAACAATGCCTTCCTCAAGATTGAGCACCAATGGTCTTATTTTCTTTTGATCGGAGTGATAATCTATGTAAAACAAATTGGTCTTTTCCGTTTTTTCATTTTTTTCTTTGAGAATGAAGAAACGGTTGTCCGTAGTTGTCGAAAAACTAAGAATGATAGATTCGCTATTTTTTCTTTTGAAAATTAGTTTATCTTCTGCTTGGGTTGTTCCAATTTTGTGATAATAAACCGCTTCCGCAGTAGCTTTACCAAACTGTCCAGACTGAGCAATCGTCGAATAAAAGAAACCATCTTCCAACCAAGCGATGCTCGAATACTTTATTCCTTTCAGGTGATCCTTTTTGTGCGCGCCATTTTTCAAGGAAACTACTTTAATTTCCATCCAATCGCTACCATTTCTACTAAATTGATACGCTAAGTATTTTGAATCATTTGAAACTTTATATTCTTTTAACGTTATTTTATCTTTATAGGATATGTAGTTAGGATCAACCAACATCCTCATCTTAGCCGTAAGTATGGGTTTGTAGAATAAAGCAGGAACGCCAAGAGCGTTGTAATATGAATATTGGAAGTAATAATCTCCTTGCTTGTTGAGCACATCATATTCTGCGTAAGCATATTTATTGATCGTCCTCAGCGAATTTGTCTTATTGGAACACTTTGACAAATACTTTTTGGAAAGTTTACGTTGGTTTTCGATCCATTCCGTAGCGGCATTTTTGTTAATTTCTTCAAGCCACTGATAATTATCTTCGACCAAGTATTCGTTAAAAAAGGTATCAACGGTTGATATTTTTTTAGCAGATACCGGTTGGTAGGTTTGCGACCAAAGTGTTGTATTACAGAGGATTAGGAGAAAGAGTCCTAGTACTTTTTTCATAGCTTATATTGTTATTTATTTCAAAATGGCACACATTTTACGTGCTTAAAACAATGTTTTACCTATTTATAAGTATAAACTTGTGCCTTAGGGGACAAATATAATAAATAATGCCAAAGAAAGGAAGTATATTGTTTTACAGTTGAAGTTGTTTTCTTTTTAAATAGCTCAGCTTTCGGCTCCACTAACTGGAATTTATACCAATAATTCCCAAGCAGTCGATTCTTGAATCTATCCTTCTCACAAACGCTCATTAAGCATCTCTTTTCTCGACCATTTTTCTAAAATTTTCCATCACCTCCGGAAGGACTAATTTAAAACTTCGCCCTAAGATCATTCCAAAAAGTCGTCGTAGAAAACCGGTAAATTGAATGTCGTCAGTGAAGTAGGTAATTCCTGCTTTGGATACTAAGCTTCTTCTTATCTCTAAAGATCCGATCGGCATTTTAGTGGTGAAGATGTAGAATTTTCCTGCGGAGTATGCTGTGATTTCGAAGGGTAGCTTCGGTCCTTTTTTAGGAATTAATTCTCCTTTCGCGCCCAAGCCAAAATTGCTAAAAAGGGTAGCTGATTTTAGTTCAGTATCCCAATCGCTCCAACGGGAAACGTCCGTCAATAAATCCCAAGTTTTTTCTTGGGTACTTTTTACTCCAATGGTATAATGAAAATGGTGGTTGGGTTGCTGCGCTAATCCTGACATTTGTAAAATATTTGATGAGCAACAAAGGTCTGTCAATAAAAGAACACTTTAGTTAACTTAGGTTAAGTAAGTAAGTAGTTCGCGGAAATTGAGTTTACAATAAGTTGAAAAGAATTTTGAGGTTAAACGAGGCAAAAAACGTAGACAATGCCGGAGCATTGGCGAGGCTTTTTAACGAAGTAGAAGCTTAAAAGGCTTTCAAGTTATTAGTTGATTTAATGCTGCAAACTACTTAAGTAGATTCACCTAATAAATTCACTAATTCATGACGAGAAAATTTTATTTCACTCTTCGTTGGAAAGCCTTGAAAACCAGTAGGTTTCCTGCATTTTCCGCCTCAATTGAAGCAAAATTTTCTTCCGTCAAAATCACCAATCTATTT
>JBGCFY010000016.1:0-35993 GCA_045110315.1 Saprospiraceae bacterium | reverse complement strand
TCCTAAGGATATTTTACTCATTTTAAAAAATAGCTTTCCCGCTGCGGATATTTTTCATTCTGCTTCTGCTTTATTGCTTGGTCAAAATAAAGCCTCCGAGCAGCTCGTCGATGAAAGTGTGTACGTTAATGTAAGTAATGATTATCTGCAATTGAGTTATTTTAATGGCAAGGAATTTATTTTTAATAATAGTTTTCACTTCCGAACAGCTAAGGACTTTATCTATTATATCCTCTTAATCTACGAACAATTTAAGCTTAAGCCAGAAATCGTCCCACTAACTATTTCTGGACAATTGATCGAAGATTCCCAAATTTATAAGATAATCTTCCGGTATATCCGGCATATTCATTTCAGCCAAGCGCCTGGATTCTTACGATTTGGTGCTGCATTTGATGCGCATGCCAAACATTTATTTTTTGACTTATTTAGTGTAGGCTTATGCGAATAATTGGCGGAGAGTTTAAAGGACGAAAGTTTTTCCCACCAGCCAAGAATTGGCCTACGAGACCGACCACAGATTTCGCCAAGGAAGGCTTGTTTAATATGTTATACAATAGCCTTGACTTTGAGGAAGTCAAAGTCTTGGACATCTTCGGTGGTACGGGCAATCACAGCTATGAATTTATTTCACGTGGCTGTCGGGATGTAACTTACGTCGATAGACATGGTCCTTGTGTAGCATTTGTAAAAAAAACAGCAAAAGTACTCGAAATTGAAGATCGAATTCGCATTTTTAAAATGGATGTCTTCAAATTTATAGAAAAATGTCCCGACCAATTTGATTATATCTTCGCGGGACCTCCCTACGCTATTTCCACCATGGAAAGTATTCCCGACCTTATAATCCAACGAAAACTCTTGAAAAAAGGAGCTTATTTAGTACTTGAACATGACCCCAATCATGACTTTCAACAACATTCTTGCTTTGTGAAGGCAAGAAATTATGGGAAAACAATTTTTAGTTTCTTTGCTGAAGAATAAACCTTTCTAAACCCTTACTTTAATTTACCCGCTTGTTATAGAGTTGGCTATACATTAATTCCCAAATGGATGTGTGTTTTTTGCCTTTTTTTTCTTATTAAAACGAATGATAATAAGCAATCCAACGCTTAATTTTGGTACGCATTGTGCAGTAACCTAACTGCTTTAAAAAAATGTATACCTAATGTTTTTAACTTCTAAAAGTGGATTTACCTTCTTAAAAGAGATAAGAATCTAAATCTAAATTAAATGAGAATTAAAAACGTACTCAAAATTGCCCTCATTGCATTCTATTGTTTACCATTAGTTAGTACTGCCCAAGATTGGACGACGGTTGGCTCGGGAGATATATCCTCTTCTTTTGCACTTTATCCTAAATTTGCGGAGGATCAAACTGCTGTGCCTGCAGTACTCTATGCTGCATTTTATGATTTTGCCGCAGGAGGAAAAGGAACCGTTAAAAAATATGATGGAACCAATTGGGTAACGGTTGGTGCCGCTGGTTTTACAGGAGGACGAGCGGACGATCCAGACTTCTTAATCGATGCGAATGGGACGCCTTATTACGTTTACCGAAATTCCTTTAGTAGCAATCGTGCCTTCGTCATGAGCTACGATGGAAGTAACTGGAACAATGTAGGAGTTGGTTCTGCTTCTCCTGAAGGTGGATACGCCAATCGGATTGACGCAGATAGCAATAATGATGTTTACATCATGTTCAAAGAAAATAGTACAGACAATAATATAAATAGTAGACTAACGGTGATGAAGTATAGTGGAGGAACTTGGAATGTAGTAGGGAGCCGTGGTTTTACCAATGAGTTGGACGTAAATGTACCACCTGATTTTAAAATACATGGTACAACACCTTACGTAGCGTATCGCGAAGGAGGACAACAAGGCGTTACAGTCAAAAGCTTTGATGGTACGAATTGGGTCAACCTCGGTACCGCAGACTTCGGAACCTTACCCGCCGCTGGAGATATTAATGATAATCAAGGAGTAGACGATATTGATTTGAATATTGATCCAACGGGAACTGTACACGTCGCTTTCTTCGATAAATTTAATGGTACACTTGAATCTGGTGTTAGCGTTATGAAATATAATGGCAGTGCTTGGGAAGTTGTTGGTGCACAACGACAAAGTAGCAGTGGTAATCACGCGGGCTCTCGCTATCCTAGTATTGAATTTAATGATGGAAATGTAGTTTTAGCTTATAAAGATGTTAATAATGGTAATGGTGTCTCTGTTGTGAAATCTGCAGCTTCCAGTTGGACGCCAGTAGGACCAGCAGGATTCTCCGGTTCGCCTTGGGATCGCTCAATTCAATTGACACCCGGTGGATTAAATGTCGGCTTCACGGATCAAGGTAATGGAAACAAAGCCGCATTAATGGGATACTCTGGAAGTTTACTACCCATTGAATTGATTCGCTTCGATGCAACAGTTGTCAACAATGATGAAGTAGCTTTATCTTGGGCAACGGCAAGTGAAGAAGATAATGCTTTCTTCACTATCGAGAAATCAATTGATGGTCGTACTTGGCAAACACTTGAAACCATTGAGGCAAAAGGTTATGCAATTGAAATTACCAATTACGCTACTACAGATGAAAAACCATTTGATGGAGTAAGTTATTATCGGTTGCGGCAGGATGATTTTGATAGCAACTTCTCTTACTCACAAGTAGAAAGTGTGCAAATCAAACGGTCAGAAAATATTGTCACTGCTGTTTTTCCAATGCCAGCAGAAACAGAGGTCACCATCACAATCGATCAATCTAAATATGATACAAACTATGAAATAGCACTCATCGATGCGAGTGGGCAGCGACAAAATGCTCCCATGAATTTTGAAGAGTCTGTAATTCGAGTAGACGTAAACGGTTTGGTGCCGGGACTTTACTTTCTCGTTATTCAAAAAGGAAATATTGTAGAAACTGCTAAAATAGTAGTGGAACCAGGAAGATAAGAATCAGAATTTTACCATATTGATTTTAAAGCTCTTGTCTATTTTTTAGACAAGAGTTTTTACGTTTTGGAAGCTTCTATAAGGCGATTGTTCTAAAACAACTTAGGGCATAATTTCGTTAGAAAGAAGTCTACGGATCAAGAAGTGGTCGCCAAAATAGAACTTCGTTCTCTTTAATGGAAATTTCTGCTTAATTTTACCTGATGCATTGGAGGTATTTTATAAGTCTGGTTTTAATCTTCGGAACTTCACTTTGGTTTCCTTCAGCACTGTATGCACAAGAAAAAACTAGCCTTCAAAATATTTCGGGTCACTGGAAAGGAATTATTACCCAAGAAGAAGGTGGTTATCGTGCCGAATATAAATTTGAATTGTTTATTCGAATTAGAGATCATAAAATCTCGGGTCGCTCTTACGTCTTTGTAGAAGATCTCAACGCCGAAATGGAAATTACAGGCACCATCCGTCCCAATTCAGAAATCTATCTTCAAGATATTAAAATTATCGGTCACAAAGAACGCCCCGGAATGGAGTGGTGTCTCCGACAACTATTTTTATTCTACAAAATCGAAAACGAAAAGATTATTTTAGAAGGTCGTTGGCAAGGCAAAACCTCCTTTAGTACCTGTACCCCGGGGAAAGTGAAATTGACCAAAGTTGATCCTCGTGCTTGATTTGTTTACTTCTATTCGGTGTCTTTGATTACACTTTTTACCTTCACTTTTCTCTCCTTGTTGTTCACTACTTTGTGTTAAAATGACATATTTAATAATTTTCAAGTCTAGATCTCCTGTGTAGCTGTCACGTGGAGGAGTTCTTTGTGTTAATTTTTTTTGAATATTCAGGCATTTTACCTTAACTTCATCTCTCCGTAGGGAATCAAGAAGTGTAGACATTGGTTGATAATCAGGCTGTTGCGAACTTTCGTTATCGGAAGATTAAACTATCCTACTAGCTAATAATAGCTGAAATAAAACCGTCGTCACTCGATTACGCTACTACTTTACCCCAATAACGCAATTAAAAAACTATTCCAAACTTACTTTTTGTTTTGCATAACTTAAACGGAGCAAGTTGTTTAAATCCAGCAGTTAAATCCTTTTTTGAAATAGGATCGTAGTCGTAGAACAAAAGTGATTCAATTGACCTTAACTTTAATTACATGAGAAATTTACTACTATTATTTTTTCTATCTTTTTCTATTGCGACCTTGGCTCAACCTACTTTTATTGGGACAATGTTACCAAATGGACTTTACCAAACTTATAATTTAACGGATCTTGGTGCATTTCAACAAGTTCAGATGACTGCTACGTCAAGCGCGGGAGCTGATGCCCGAATCTGGGAGTTTGCAACGGGAAACTATTCCGATAACTGGAGACCTTATACTTTTCCTACTACGCTCAGTGGCTTCAATAAAACCATTAATCCTGCTACCGAGGCTGCCTCCGCACGATATAATTCTGGCTTTGGAGGTGCTTCTAGTTTTTTGCCTGCGATCACTTCAGGGAATACTTATACCTTTAATGTTACCAATTACGCTGGAGGAGTTGACCAATTTATGTCACTCTTAGAAACGAGTTTTACGCCAACTACAGTTTCAAGTGTTACTGCTTCCCCCGCTGGCGATCCAAATGCGAACGTTCCCGTTACGCTTACAGCGACGACTGCGACTGCACCAGCCGTAGGGGAGAACGTTATCTTACGCTACTCTACGGATGATTTTAGCAACTCTACCTTGGTGCAATTCGCTTTTGTAGGCAGCATGGGAACGGCTCAAATTCCGGGCGTTCCAGAAGGAACTGTCGTTAAATATTACGTTTATAGTGCTCCACTCAGTGCCGCTGCAATTTCCGCAGAAGTGGCGACTAATGGAGAAGTAGCAAATGATATGCTAACGTTAAATCTGAATAATAATGGAGGTATGCCTTACGAGTTTACCGCCGGAATTGAATTACCCATCGAAATGACCGCATTTACAGCGCGCACACAAGAAAAATATATTAGTTTAGACTGGAGCACCGCGAGTGAAATCAATAATAGTCATTTCCTTGTAGAGAAAAGCACGGATGCAAAATCTTGGTCACTAATTGGTAAGGTAACGGGGAAAGGAACAACCAATGCCGCTCAGCAATACAATTATTTAGATCGTACGCCAGTGGCAGGTGCGAACTATTATCGTTTACAGCAAGTTGATTTCGACGGAACGGCCACTTATACTGAAACTGTTTCTGTAGATTGGCAAGGTGCCGAAATAGAAATATTCCCTAACCCTGCGAGTACCCAAATTTTCTTAAAAAATGAAACTAATGCCGAACTCGCCGGAACCGTTGAACTCTACGACTTGACGGGGCGCTTAATTTTATCCGAAAATTACCGTGGCGGAGCGATCAATATCGCTGACTTGGAGAAAGGCGTTTACTTAGTCCGACTAGTTCAAAAAGGTCAAACACAGCAACAACGCTTATTGATTCATTAAACAAAGAGCACTTTCAAGAGAAAATGGTTTCCTTTGTTTTAACGAAGGAAACCATTTTTATTTTAAAACGGTTTTGTGGATTTGCCAAAAGAAGGATCTAAGCTAGCTTTTTCAAGCTAATGGAATTAAATCAGCGATTCGTTGGTTTAGGAGAGATAGAGCGATTGAACTTCTTTAATGCTTTATAGATTTACAGAAAAAAAATTAACTTTGCGGCATTAATTTCCTCATATTATAAGAAGCTGTTTTAAATTATTTTATTGCACAGTGCATTAAAAGCCTTTAGCAACTTAGATGATACCGCTATTTGTTATGCTTACGCAGGAACGAATTTTAAAAGCTTTATTACATTAGCACACAATACTTGTCAACAAACTATTAAAAATTAGACAATGAATAATCCTTCAACACCAGTAACCGATATTACCGCCAGCATTCAGGATGGAGTGGTGGCTGCCGTCAAATCGTTATACGATCATGACACTGCTGCCGCACAGGTAAATATTAGTACGACCCGCAAAGAGTACGAAGGAGATTTTTCGGTCGTAGTTTTTCCGTATACCAGAGTAGCTAAAAAGAAGCCAGAAGATATCGCCAATGACATTGGTAATTATCTCGTAGAACAATTGCCTGAACTGACGGGCTTCAATGTCATCAAAGGCTTTCTCAATTTGGTACTAGATAAAAGCTTTTGGAATAAGTTTTTATTGAATGTAGCGATTCAAGAAGACTTTGGGAAAGGGGCAGTCAAAGATTCAACGGTTATGGTTGAATTTTCTTCTCCGAATACCAATAAACCGCTGCACCTCGGTCACGTTAGAAATATTTTATTAGGCTGGGCTTGTACTCAAATCTTGGAAAAAGCAGGTTATAACGTCATTAAATCTCAAATTGTCAACGACCGAGGAATTGCCGTTTGTAAAACGATGTTGGCTTGGCAAAAGTTTGGCAATGGAGCAACTCCCGCGTCTACCGATACAAAAGGTGACAAGTTCGTAGGAAGCTATTATGTGCGTTTTGCGAAGGAAATTGCCGCAGAATACGCCGCTTGGCAAGCAACCTCAGCAGGGCAAAAAGTTTTTGCAGAACTTGGCAAAGAAGGGCAAAGCGCTCCAGACTTTTTCAAAAGCTACAAAGACAAATATTTTAACGATTACAGCGTGCTTGGAAAAGAAGCTAAAGCATTATTACTGCAGTGGGAAGCTAATGATCCTACCGTTGTGGCCTTGTGGAAGAAAATGAATAATTGGGTGTATGAAGGTTTTGAGGTGACGTATAAGGCACTCGGCGTGAGTTTTGATAAGTTATACTACGAATCTAATACTTACCTACTTGGGAAAGATATGATTCAAAAGGGCTTAGACCAACAAGTTTTCCAAAAAGATGGCAAACGTGTTTTTATTGATTTGGAAGATAAGAAATTAGGTGTCAAAACGGTCTTAAAAAGTGATGGTACTTCTACCTATACTTCTCAAGATATTGGAACGGCAAGATTACGGTACGAAGACTTTGGTATGGACAAGGTCGTTTACGTAGTTGGAGATGAACAGAATAACCATTTTCAGGTGTTATTCGAAATCTTAAAGCAATTGGGCGAGCCTTACGCAGCAGGATTACATCATTTGTCTTACGGAATGGTTGATCTCCCTACGGGAAGAATGAAATCCCGAGAAGGCACCGTCGTCGATGCAGATGATTTGATTGAGGAAGTAATTGAAGAGGCACGAAAAGGAACGGCAGAAAGAGGTGACGTTGGAGCGTTTTCGGAGGAAGAACAAACGGCAATTATTCAACAAATTGGAAAAGCCGCATTGAAATACTTCATCGTTAAAGTTAATCCGAAAAAACGCATGGTTTTTGATCCTAAGGAATCCGTAGATATGCAGGGAAATACCGGACCTTATATTCAGAACGCTTATGTAAGAAGTAAAGCTGTTTTACACAAAGTAGGACAACCAGACCTAGCATTAGCCACACAATATTTAGCCATTCAACCGGCAGAACAGGAGATTCTAATTACTTTACATAGTTACCCTAGTTTAATTCAAAATGCGGCGGAGCAGTACGATCCATCAATTATTGCTAGCTTTGCGTATGATTTGGCAAAATTGTATCATAAATTTTATCACGATCACCAAATCATGCGAGCGGAATCACCCGAAGCAAAAGCATTTCGATTAGCGATCAGCGAAACAACGGCAAAAGTGCTTCAATCGAGTATGCAATTGCTAGGAATTGAAATGCCGCAACGAATGTAACGAGTCTCTATTTATCAACCTGAGTGTACTTTAAATTTAGTTTAAAGACTACGCCGGTACGTTGCTAAATTTGTGATAAACTTGAAGTTGTTATAAAAAAACTTCCCTTTAAAAGTCAATTTTTCACCGATGTTCCTATCATTTTTTATTACCAATGGTAGCAACTCGAATTTCAAAAATAATGAGTACAGAAAAAGTAGCATCCTTAAATTTTATCGAACAAATTATTGAAGAGGATCTTAGAAGTGGTAAAAATGATAAGAAAGTGTTGACACGCTTTCCACCCGAGCCGAATGGCTACTTGCACATCGGACACGCGAAGGCAATTTGCCTGAATTTTTCCATTGCTCAAAAATACAACGGCGCCACTAATCTTCGCTTTGATGATACCAATCCCACCACGGAGGAAACGGCTTACGTCGATGCCATCAAACGAGATATTGAATGGTTGGGTTTTACTTGGGCAGAAGAATTATATGCCAGTGACTACTTCGATCAAATGTACGCTTTCGCGCAAACTTTAATTAAAAAAGGACTCGCTTACGTCGATGATTCTACGCCGGAAGAAATTGCAGAAATGAAAGGTACGCCGAATGAACCTGGCGTAGATAGTCCATTTCGTAGTCGCTCCATTGAAGAAAACCTAACACTCTTTGCGCAAATGAAAGCAGGCGACTTCCCTGATGGTTCAAAAGTTTTACGGGCAAAAATTGATATGAAATCCCCGAATATGTTGATGCGTGATCCTGTCTTTTACCGGATCAAGCACGAAACACATCATCGTACCGGAGACAAATGGTGTATCTATCCGTTGTATGATTTCGCACACGGACAGTCTGATTCGATCGAAGGCATAACACATTCTCTTTGTACACTCGAATTTATCCATCATCGCCCTCTATACAACTGGTGTATTGAGCAATTAGAAATATTTCCATCGCAGCAAATCGAATTCGCACGGATGAACGTCGAATACATGATTACCTCCAAAAGAAAGTTGCTGCAATTGGTTCAAGAAAATATCGTAACGGGCTGGGATGATCCTCGAATGCCTACCATTAGTGGTATGCGTAGAAAAGGCTATCCCGCGGCAGGATTACGCTTGTTTTGCGATAAAGTAGGGATTGCAAAACGAGATAATGTCATCGAAATTTCGCTCCTAGAAGCCTCCGTTCGAGAAGTTTTAAACAAAGAAACATCACGCGTAATGGCGGTTATGAATCCTATCAAATTGGTGATTACCAACTACGATGAGGCAAAAACAGAAATGCTCAAATTGGTGAATAATCCCGAAGATCCCGATAGTGGTACCCGAGAAGTTCCCTTTAGCAAAGAGCTTTACATGGAACGTGGTGATGTGCTAGAAAATGCACCAAAGAAGTTTTATCGAATGGATATTGGTAGAAATGTACGCTTGAAAGGAGCCTACATCGTCCATTGTGAAAGCTTTGACAAAGATGAAACCACCGGAGAAATTACGACGGTTTACTGTAGCTATTATCCAAATTCTAAAAGTGGAGAAGATGAAAGTGGCATCAAGTCGAAAGGTGTTATTCACTGGGTAAGTATTCCGCACGCTATCCAAGCGGAAGTTCGGATGTACGATCATTTATTTACCGTACCGAATCCTCTGGAAGATAAAGACAAGGATTTTAAAGATTTTATCAATCCAGATTCTCAGACGATTTTGGATAGTGTATACGTAGAACCTAGTTTGAAAACAGCAACTGCAGGAACTCGGTTGCAATTCATGCGCAAAGGTTATTTTTGTGTAGATCCCGATGCTAGTCCAACACATTTGGTGTTTAACCAAACCGTAGGTCTGAAAGATCGCTTCAATGCTAAAAAAGGAAAGAAATAATTTGCGGTGAAAGGATAAAAATTTTAGAAAGTGTCTTGGAATAATAATTTCTAAGACGCTTTTGTTTTGAGGATTATTTCAAACGACTCCCAAGTAAGCGCGCAAAATTATTTTACCAATAAACTCAAAAGATGCCGAAGATATTAAGTATATTAATTTGCACGCTTAAGTACCAAGACAAATTAACTCACTTATTAACTTACACTATCTTTTGAACAGTCTCTTCGTTACTCAAAGCTTTCCTAAGCAAAGGCTTAGGGCGGTTTTCGTGCCTCAATACTACTCAAAATCTAACACAACTTAATGGTGAAAATTTTTGTCTTAGTATTTACTTACTTAAAATAATTTCATTAATTAAGCAGCTACTTGAGATTAATTTGCTTCTTTTTTGACAATACTCCTCGGAATAGATATATTTGCAGCCATCATGAGTAAAGGAAGAACCATTCTCGAGAAAGAGCAATTTCGCTTTACTATCGATCGACTCTGTCATCAGTTGATTGAAGTTTACGGCGATTTTGAAGATACCTGCTTAATTGGGGTACAACACCGTGGTGTGCTCTTTGCCAATCGAATCCATCAGCGCTTAGCAACGATCTTAAAGGATTCCAAAATCGAATACGGAAAACTGGATATTACTTTTTATCGAGATGATTTCCGCACGCGAGATAAACCCTTAGTTGCGAATGCAACCGAATTGGATTTTCTGGTGGAAGGCAAAAGGGTGATTTTAGTGGATGATGTGCTCTACACGGGGAGAACCATCGTTGCAGCACTTACCGCACTTCAACATTATGGTCGACCTCAAAAAGTAGAATTATTGACTTTAGTCGATCGCCGTTTCAATCGACATCTTCCCATTCAAGCCGATTATACAGGATTAACGGTAGATGCGTTGGACGAGGCTTACGTCAAAGTAGAGTGGGAGACGATTGATGGAAAAGATCGCATTTTGCTTTTTTCAAATAAGGTTTAAAGTCTATTCAATAACGCTCTTTGAGCAATGGTTAATGTTAATCCAACAACTTCGAAGATTAATTCTAAATTTGTATGACGACCAATACCCAACTCAGTACCAAGCACGTTTTAGGCATCAAATACCTAACGCCAGCTGATATTCAGTTAATCTTCGAAACGGCTGATCAATTTAAAGAAGTAATCAATCGGCCCATTAAAAAAGTACCTTCCCTGCGCGATGTCACCGTCGCTAATCTTTTTTTTGAAAATTCAACTCGGACTAGAATCTCCTTCGAATTAGCCGAAAAACGACTTTCTGCGGATGTTGTCAATTTTTCTGCGGCTTCTTCTTCCGTCAAAAAAGGAGAAACCTTATTAGATACCGTCAATAACATCCTTTCCATGAAAGTGGACATGGTGGTGATGCGCCACCCCGCACCCGGCGCGCCAGCCTATCTCGCTCGCCATATCGACGCCAATATCATCAATGCTGGCGATGGAACCCATGAACACCCAACGCAAGCTTTGTTGGATGCTTTTTCGATTCGAGAGCAACTTGGCGATTTAAGCGGAAAAAAAATTGCGATTATTGGAGATGTTTTACACTCTAGAGTTGCGCTGAGTAACATCTATTGCTTACAAAAAATGGGCGCTACCGTCCGTGTTTGCGGACCACCAACGCTGATTCCAAAACATATTGCCAAACTCGGTGTGGAAGTTTCCTACAATACACGGGAGACCTTAGAATGGTGCGATGTTGCGAATATCCTGAGAATTCAATTAGAGCGGCAAGATATCAAATACTTTCCTTCTTTGAGAGAATATGCCCGTTACTTTGGCGTGAATAAACAGCTCTTAAATGAACTTGATTCGGAGGTAGTAATTATGCACCCTGGTCCCATTAATCGCGGAGTAGAAATCACCAGCGACGTAGCTGATTCTGACCAATCAATTATTCTACAACAAGTAGAAAATGGTGTCGCTATTCGGATGGCAATCTTATATTTGCTGGCAGCAAAAAGACCTAATTAAGCGTTTTATAGCTGGCAATTGGACTTTATGCTAAGCCATCGGTTAGCCTAATTTTATCCAAGAGCTAAGCTCATTATACTAAAATGTCTGTTTGCTATTGCTCACCAGGCTTCAAAACCTATTTTATATAATAATTTTTATAAATATTTAACGAGCAGAACAACTTAAGGGAAGAATCTAGCGTTTCTAGCGTAATTCTCATTCTCAAGTTAGCAAAAACAGCTACAACCCTAGATCAAAACCGATCAAAATCGCCCCTTTAGCTACTCTTTTCCAAATCATATTTTTTCAAATAGGTTCTTTACCTATAATATTATTGTTTTGGTTCAATTATAATATTTATATTGTGTGTTATAAATCGAATAATCATGAGGCATCTTTCTAAGGTTCTATTCTCTTCTCTTTTTCTTACTTTGGTAATTAATCTTACGGCGTCCGCACAAGGATGTAACTCTTTCATTGAAACCAATAAGAAAATTGGAAATACGCAAGTTCTAAAGACCGAGCAGCAGACTTTAGTCGTGCGTGGTAATTATAGTTACAGTATTTCCTTTTACACCGATAATAAAGGTGTGATGGCAAAAGTACTTTCTACCAGTGGGGTAGAGTTCAACCAAGATGACGAAGTTGTCTTTATGGATAAAGCCAATAAAAGAAAAAGTTACCGCTTTATAGAAATGGGCGAAGTCATCAAGCAAGGGGGAACGCCGGTCCACCAAAATGTGCTGCAATTAGATTTTGCAGCCATGGAATGGTTCTCAACTACGGGAATCGGTACCATCTACTTGAAAAATAATATCACCAATAAAATGTTTAAGTTTTCGGTGAATCCCAGTAGACAAGCTGTTTTTCAAAAGATGGCGAAATGTTTCAACAGCAACCTAGATAAATCGAAAGTTAAAAATGTTGCCTTGAGCGGAAATGACCTTTCTTCTAGTGGTGGTGCTAAAAAAACAAACGGCGGTAGACCAATTAGTGCTACTTCTGGTGGCGGAGTAAGAAGAATCGCGGACATTAGCTTGCTCAACGACGAAGAATTAGCTGCTTTACGGAAAGAGCTGGCGGAAACGAAAACGGCATTAAAAGATGAAATTCAACTAGAAAGAGACAAAGCAGCTCAAATCAAAAAGAACTTACAAGATGAAGTGGCGATTGCTAGAGAACAAGCCGAAGCTAAAAAAACGGAATACGCACAAGAGGTTTTAGAAGCAAGAAAAAAATCGTCGGAAGAAATTGAAAAATCGAATTCGGAGGTGGCTCAGTCCGTCGTGGATGCTAAGTCTAAAGCTTCTACGGAAATTGAAAAAATTAACCTCAACGTAGAGGAAGCCCGCCAAAATGCGGCAAAAGAGGTACAAGATGCCAAGCTAAAGTCGGCAGAAGAAGTTGTCGCTGCTCGGGATAAAGCAGCAGCAGAAATTAAAGTAGTCAAAGAGAAACTGGAGCAAGCCAAGGTCGAGTATTCCGATGAAGTCGCTTCGGCAAGAGAAAATTCTAAATTAGAGCTCGATAAGATTCGCTCAGAAACGGCAAACTTGATTGCAGAGGCTAGAGAAGCTGCAAAAACGGAGAAAAATAAAACGGCAGAAGATGTCGTCAATTCTAAAAAAACAGCTTCGGAGCAAATTTTAGGGGTAAAAGAAGAAACAGCGGAAACAATTGCTCAACTGAAGGAGAATGCAGTTTTAGAGAAAGAAAAAATTGCTTTTAGTGTTGCAGAAGCTAGAAGAAAAGCCGCGGAGGAAAAGGCAACTTTATCAGAATCAAACGCTACCGAAATTGCCGCCATCAAAGAATCTGCGGCGAAAGAGAAAGAGAGTTCTGCACTCGCCGTAGCGGAAGCTAAAAAACGTGCATCCGAGGCAATTAATGAAACTAAGCAACAAGTAGCTTCTGAAAAAGAAAAGGCAACTGCTGAAATCAGTTCAACTCAATCCAATTCTGCTGCGGAAATTGCCAAAGCCAAAGAAACTGCCGAGAAAGAAAAAATGGCTTCTGCTCAGGATGTGGCTGCCGCAAGAGAGCGTGCTTCACAATCTATTTCAGAAATCAATCAAGAAGCAGCGACGAAAGTTGCCGCTGCGAACGAAAAAGCAAAAGTACAAAAGGAAAAAATTGCAGAGGACGTGCGTGCTGCTAAAGAAAAAGCAACTGCTGAAATAGCTCGAATTCAAGAAGAAGTCAATAAATCTATCGCCGCTGCCAAGGAAAAAGAAGCTTTAGCAAAGAAAACTTCCGCTGCAGAGGTGGCAAAAGCCAAAGAAAATGCGGCCGCCGAAATAGGAAAAGCACAACTAGAGGCAGCAACTAGGGTGCAGGAAGCAAACGCAAAATCTGTTTCTGCTAAGGAAGAATACGGAAAAGAAGTTGCGAGCGCACAAACCTTAGCTCAAGAAAAAATTAAAGCAATTCAAACAGAAGTAGCTTCCAAAATCGAAGAAGCTAAAGCCAATGAAAAAAATGTCATGGAGCTTTCCGTTGAAGAAGTAATGACGGCCAAGGAAAAAGCTGCCCGTGAATTGACCTTAACGCGAGAAAAAGTAGCGAAGTCTATCGCCGCTGCCAAGGAAAAAGAAGCCTTAGCAGAACAAGAATCTTCTACTAAAATTGCAGAGGCCAAACGTAACGCCGCAGAAGGTGTAGCTAAAATTAAGGCAGAATCGGCTGAAATGATTCGACTAGAAAAAGAGAAAGCCGCTACCGAAAAACAAACTCAGGCAAACAGTGTGGCAAAAGCGAAAGAAGATGCAGCCAATGAAATTGGGGCAACACAGCAGCAAGTAGCCAATGAAATCAAACTCGCAAAAGAAAGGATGGCAAAAGCGCAGGAAGAAGCGACTTTGAGCGTATTGAAAACGAAAGAAGAAGCCGCCAGCGAAGTAGCAAAAGTTAAAGAAGAAGCGGCAACAGAAGTGGCTTTAACGAAGCAACAAGCCGTGGAAGAAGTTGCCATTGTCAAAAAAGAAACGGAAGACAAAAAAGCAGCGTATGCCAAGGAAGTAGAAGCTGCTAAAATTAAAGCTGCCGAAGAGGTCGCAGTGGAAAGAACTAAAACGGATCAAGAATTAGCGAGTATTCGGGCGGACGTTACCGAAAAAAAGAAGCAATACCTAGCAGACGCAGAAAAAGCAAGGTTGCTTTCACAAGAAGAAATTAGCGCTTCTCAAAAAGATGCTTCCGATGCAGTCTACGCAGCGAAGCAACAAGCAACTCAGCAGATCACTAAAGTAAAAGAAGATACTGCGGAAAAGATCGCAATGGAACGGGCTAAATTTAAAGAAGAACAAACGATTCTCGCAGTAAAACGCAAAGCGGAAGAAACTGCTCTGAATCAGGCTAAGCAGGAAAATGAAGCTGCAACTCAGCAACTTCAATCTACCCAGGCTGAATTGAGTGCGGCTAAAGCGGCTTTAGAAAAAGTAAAAGCAGAACTCGAAAAGTCCAAAAAAACAAATAATTAGTAGTGAAGTTGTTCTAAAATGATGGCTACTGCGAGCATTAATTTTTTTTAAAGAAATACCAAAATTGAACGTCCTGTCGTGTATCCTACACACAGGACGTTCTCTTATCTAAAAGCTGGTAAGTTCTGGGCATAAATCTAGTTTTTGCAAAACAGTTTGGCTATTTTTGTAGGAATACTATTTTAAAACAACTTCTACAATAGCTTAGCATATGGCTAATGTTAAGGAAAATTTAATTGTTTTGTATTTCAATACGATCGTACAATAGAGCTAATACGAAAGTAGTTTTATGAACGCAAGGACAAAATTTTAATTGACCAAGTATCAATACAAAATTTAATTGCTATTAAATCATTTAGAAATCTTACAATGGAGCGTAATTTGCGCTAAAAGCTTAACGTTGGCACGTATAATTAGATACATGAACTTTCGTTGTATCGAGCTTTTAAACCTAAAATACTTATGTTAAGAACTGTACTTCTCTCTCTCGCACTACTTTTGGTAGGCAATTTTCTTTTGGCACAAGATGGATATGAAATCAAAGTAAAACTAAATGGTTTTACCGAATCTGAAATTTTGTTGGCAAATTACTATGGTGATAAGCAATACATTAAAGATACGGTGCAAATGAATCCTAACGGATATTTTGTATTTAAAGGGGAAGAGGCGCTAGAACCTGGCGTTTACTTGATCGTGATGCCACCAGAAAATCAGTTTCTACAAGTTATGATCAACAAAGGGGAACAACACTTTATGGTAGAAACGGATGTTAAAGATCCCGTCAATGGATTTAAATCAAAGAATACTGCGGACAATGAATTGTTCTATAATTATCTCAAGTTTTTGGGGGAACAAAGAATTAAAGGGGAGGCGTTAAAAAAACGATTGGAAGAAGCGAGTGCTGCGGATAAACCTGCCTTAGAAAAAGAGATGGAAATTGTCAATCAGGCGGTCAGAGATCGGCAACGGAAATTGGTTGACAATAATCCAAATAGCGTAACGAAAATGATGATTCAATCTGGTGTTGAACCGGAAGCACCTAAATTTGATCTGAAGGGGGATGAACTCAAAAGAAAGAATTTTGAATTCTACAAAAAACACTGGTTCGATAATTATGAAATGGGCAATCCTGCCATGCTGCGTAGCCCTGGTTTACACCGTAGAATTGATTATTATGTTAATAAAATGACCTTGCAACATCCCGACTCAGTAGCGGTTTCTGTTGATTATGTTTTGGAACTCCTTTCTCCGAGCGAAGAGTCTTTTAAATACTACGTCGTACATTTTTTAAATGAAGCAGCAAAGTCAAAGATTGTAGGAATGGATGCGCTTTATGTATACATCGTTGAGAAATATTACATGACTGGAAAGGCAAAATGGACGGAAGAAGAACAACTCAATAAGATTATCAAAAATGCCAAAACCTTGATGCCTATTTTAGTTGGCAAAATTGCTCCCGATATTAAGATGCAATTGTTGGACGTGGAAGAGACGATTAAAGCAAAGGAGGTAGAAAATGCACACAAAAGGGTGAAGACGAAAGGTATGATGACTTTGCACGAAGTTAAATCGCCTTATACCGTTTTGTTTTTCTGGGATCCAGACTGTGGTCATTGCAAGAAGTCTATGCCTAAGTTGCTTGAATTTTATGATAAATTTAAACCGCGTGGGGTGGAAGTATTTGCAGTTTGTACCAGAACCTATAAAGAAGTTCCAGCTTGCGCCCAAATGATTAAAGATAAAGGAATGACGAAATGGATTAATGTGGTTGATCCTTATCTTAAATCTAAATTCAAAATAACCTACGACGTACGAACGACTCCGCAGATTTTTGTGCTAGACGAAAAGAAAGAAATTATTTCGAAACGGATTGGAGCAGAACAATTAGAGGAACTGATGGAGCGAATTTTAACGACACCACCACCAGCGAAAGAATAAAATATTTAGCAGTCTAAAAAAACTTAGCTCGTCAGATTAATTTGACGAGCTATTTTTTTTAAATCAATTTTAATCAGTGAATGATCAATTTTTCTACTTGCTGATTAGAAACTACGCGCAAGTAATACATTCCAGTTGGGAAATTCCTAAAATCGATATACTCTACCGAATTTGTAGTGAGGAAAAACTGTTCAACTCGTTGCCCTAAACTATTGTAAACTTCTACGGCTTCGCTACTCGTTTGTGCCGCAGATAGTTCCAGTTTTACAGGACCTGCTGACGGATTAGGATACATCTTTAAGCCTCCAATTTCGTTGGAATCTTCAAAGCATTGTGGACTAAAAACATCAATCTCCAAATCCTCCATCAAGTAATCTTGTAGATGACAAGTACGATTCACCACAAAATACTTTAACGTAGCTGCAATATCGTTTAACCATTGACTTTTGCTAGCGGGGAAGTTCCAACGCTCAATGTGTTCTTCAATACCTGTGCTATATTCTTCGGTGAAAGCGTCAATTAAGGGCAAAACCCGTTCAGGATGAAAAGTTGTATTCAATAACTGGGAGAAACGATTGGCAAAACGAGTTTGAAAGTCTTCATTTTCCATCAACTTTCGGAAGAGTCGGGTCGTAGGTTCTGGATTGGCCCAATGGTTACTATTTTCCGCTTGCGCATAAGCGAGTGTATTCATTTCAGGATCAAAATAACCACCATCAAGGTCGAAGAAGATCCAGTTCCATTTACTACCAGTACTTTGATGTTTCCACCGTTCTAAGTTATTGCCAGGCCAGTCTAAGTTAGCAAAATAAATTTCAGCAATTTGGTAATCAATGTAGTTGGCTAAATTGATCGTTTGCTCTACAACTGCATAATTAGCGGCTAAACTCAAATCCTCGTTGCTATAAAAAGTTTTAAAGTCTTGAAAGGCGGGGTGATCAGTACTATTCCACGAATCAATAATTTCAATACTATCTTTATCAAGCTGATTTAAAATACCCAAATAGCGTTCGTCATTGTGTTCCCGTAACGTTTGCATGCCCCAGTATTCTCCGTTTAAAAACAAAACTACCGGACGATAATCCTGAATGTCAAAATTAAGGTCTTTTACAATTTGATGGGAGAGTGCGTCCTTGAAAATGGTATTGTTCCAACAAGTAATAGAACTACGGATAATGAATTTTTCAAATTGAGTTTGTGCGGGACGTCGAGGAAAAAGAGGATAATTAAAATGTTCTTGCCCGTAGCTTTTTCGGGCATACATTCGGAGCGACTTTTGTGCCGCATCTCGGGTATTACCACCGTGAATACGGGCACCTGCATCTTGATGAAAGCCGACACTACCGTCGTTTTCAAAATATTCGATGTGTGCAGGTCGTTCGGAGGCACTACCGCGAAGAAAGTAGTTACCCGTCCATTCTGGATTATTTACATCGTGTTGTACACCGGGTACATAAATACCTTCTTGCTCATCAAACAAATTTTGAGGGGCGGTAGTAATAGAAATTACAGGATAAGGATAACGATTGGCTCCTGCTGGAAAAATAAAGTAACTATTTGTGTGAATTTTACTCACCGGCTGCGTTTCTAAATAAGCTCGTGCGCGTATGATATTGGTCTTAGCCACTTTTTCCTTTGGAGCTTGCCAAAGCCAGTGGTGAAATTTTTCTTCGTTTTCTGGTTTACCGTGCGTCGTTGGAATCATGCTGACATGATTGGCCACGGTGGAACGATCCGCCAGGGCTAAGGCTTGCGTGTAGCGCAAAGAATTGCGGTCAGGAATGCTACCGTCTAAAGTATAATAAATCTCAACATTGGGTAGTGTACTGCTAATGCTAAGGCTAATATTTTCGTTGTAAAAGCCACGAGGGTGCGAAAACTCCAGCTCCGTGCTCGTCAGATTGGTGGCTCCGGGAGTAGGTAAGTCGTAATATTTAAAAAATGTGGCACCGTCTGGAAAAGCACCGTAAGATTGATTAGGAGAAAGCGCAACGGCTGGTATTTGGTGAAGTACACTTCCAAATGGATCGACGAGGTAAAGTGCTTCTCCTGCGGCGGAAATCTTGAAATTGGTGTGCAAATAAGGACCCGTTTTTCGGTCTTTATCTGAAGCAAAGATCAACAAAAAAGCTTTTGCGGGAAGCATCACCGCCGGAAAAGTCCATTTGTTCAAGTCAGTAGCGTTATCGCTGACGGCGTAGCCTGCTAAATTGACGGAGACATCGCCCGCATTGTACAGTTCGATCCAATCGGGATAATCTCCATCTTCGTCGGTCAATCCAGCAGCATTCGAACTTTGAATCTCATTGAGATGAATCTGAGCGGGTAGCGAAAAACTAATTCCGCACAAGCACAAGAGAAAACAGATTTTTTGAAAAAATGAAATTTGCATTTTAAAATATTGAAAATGAAGCTGCTGGAGCATATTTTGCCGTCGCACCAATTGGCGAGGATAGGCTTACTTCGTCGTCGTTGCTTACAAAGATAACGTATGGAAGGAGGAAATTGTACTCTTTGTACCTAAACTATCGCGGAGAAGGTCTACTGGCTGGCATATTAGGCTAAGAAGGTTATTGGAGTTGTTCAACATTTATTTAAAAATTAGCATTATTTTAAAACAAAAAAAGCTTTCCCATTGCTGAGAAAGCTTTTAAATTTATCGTTAAACATACCCTGAGGTACGATTGACATCATTTTACATCATGCCTGGCATTCCGCCACCCATAGGAGGCATTCCACCACCGTGTCCACCAGCATCATCCTGAGGCTTGTCGCTAATGACACACTCTGTCGTTAAGACCATTCCTGCAATTGAAGCCGCATTTTCCATTGCGATTCTTGTTACTTTGGTAGGATCAATAACACCAGCTTTTTTCAAATCTTCGTATACTTCCGTTCTTGCGTTGTATCCTTTTGCACCTTTTGCACCTTTAACGTGCATTAATACTACAGAACCTTCAACACCTGCATTTTCTGCAATGGTACGTAATGGTGATTCCATCGCTTTCTTTACGATGTTGATACCAATAGTTTGGTCTTCATTTTCACCTTCTAACTTATCGAGTGATTTGATTGCTCTGATTAGTGCAACTCCACCACCAGCAACGATACCTTCGTCGATTGCCGCACGAGTAGCGTGTAAAGCATCATCTACACGGTCTTTCTTTTCTTTCATTTCTACTTCCGTAGCAGCACCAACGTATAGTACCGCAACACCACCGGCTAACTTCGCCAAACGTTCCTGTAATTTCTCACGGTCGTAATCAGAAGTTGTATTTTCGATTTGTTGCTTGATTTGAGTAATACGCTCTTTGATTGCTTTTTTAGTACCATTACCATTTACTACGGTAGTGTTATCTTTGTCGATCGTTACTTTTTCAGCAGTACCTAAGTGTTCTAACTCGGTATTTTCCAATTTGTAACCCTTCTCTTCAGAGATTACGGTACCACCCGTAAGGATCGCGATATCTTCTAGCATTGCTTTTCTACGATCTCCAAAACCTGGAGCTTTTACTGCAACTACTTTCAAGCTAGCTCTTAATCGGTTTACCACCAATACGCCTAATGCCTGACTTTCGATATCTTCTGCAATGATTAATAAAGATCGACCTGCACCAACTACTTTTTCTAGGATAGGAACAATCTCCGTCATGTTAGAGATTTTCTTATCGTAAATTAAGATGTAAGGATTATCGTATTCTGCTGTCATGTTCTCTGTGTTCGTAACGAAGTACGGAGAAAGATAACCACGATCGAATTGCATTCCTAATACTTCTTCCACGTAAGTGTCCGTACCTTTTGCTTCTTCAACGGTGATGACACCATCTTTAGTTACTCTTTTCATCGCGTCTGCGATTAAGGTACCAATTTCGTTATCGTTGTTGGCAGAGATAGAAGCTACTTGCTGAATTTTATTCATATCGTTACCGATTACTTCCGTCTGCTTCTTCAAGTTGGCTACAACTGCTTTTACTGCTAAGTTGATTCCTCTTTTCAAATCCATTGGATTTGCACCAGAAGTTACATTCTTCATACCCGCGTGGATAATTGCCTGTGCCAAAACGGTAGCCGTAGTTGTACCATCACCGGCAAGATCTGCCGTTTTGGAAGCTACTTCTTTTACCATTTGAGCGCCCATATTTTCTACGGGATCTTCTAATTCAATTTCTTTAGCAACGGTTACACCATCCTTAGTTACTGTAGGTGCGCCAAAACTTTTTTGAATAACTACGTTTCTTCCTTTAGGACCTAAGGTCACTTTCACGGCGTTGGCAAGGGCATCAATACCTGATTTTAATTTTGCTCTTGCATCTGAGTTAAAGCTAATTTCTTTAGCCATATCTTTGATTTTTTTTAATTTTAATGAAACAATAAGAACAGGTAAGGAATACTAAAAACTCCTTATCACCTGACTTGAGTTGTCTTTTGAAAGGCTTATTACTATTTTCGCTAAAAAAGCGTAAGCTAAGTATAATCAATTCAAAAGGGGCAATTTAAAAAAGCTTACAAAATAACGAGAATATCATCTTCTCTCATGATCAAGTAATCGTTACCTTCGTAGTTCAATTCTTGACCAGCATACTTGCCATAAAGCACAATATCACCAGACTTTACAGTCATTTCGATACCATCTTTTCCTGGACCTACAGCGATGATTTCTCCTCTTTGTGGTTTTTCTTTTGCAGTGTCGGGGATGATAATTCCACCTTTAGTTTTCTCCTCAGCCGGAGCGGGTTTTACTACTACTCTGTCGTTGATCGGCTTCATTTTAATTCTTTATGATTAGTTTAATAAATTATTGTTTAAAAAATAGTATTGTAAAGTATGTTTAAGATTTTCGACTTTGACTCATGAAAGAAAATTTATACATATTCACACAGGAGTAACATCATTTCTTGTGCCAATCCCATTTTCATGACAAACTTTCAGTTTGAGAGGGCAAAGGTAACAAAAAGACTTTGATTCTTTTGTGATAAGGATAAAAATGATTGCCAAATTGACATTTAGAGGAGAAAAATACCAAACTGACAGGCGCGGAGATTTTTTCGGTTGGTGAAAGTTTTTGCTTGGGCGTTTTTATTATTTTGAAAGGCCTAAGATGGAATCGCGTTGAGAAGGAGTATACATAAAACCTACATAAAAAATGGCAATTGAAACGAATTCAATTGCCATTTTATTTGAAACGATTGACTACCCTTTGAAGATTGATTAATCATAGGGATAGCATCGGAATACGTTTATTGTTGTGATGGAAAATCAATAGCTTCTGCGCCGCCACTACCACCAACCATTAAAGTAGTGATAATACATAAAATAAAGAGCGCTGCTGCTAAGTACCAAGTTGCCTTTTCAATAAAGTCGGTTGATTTAGCTGCACCAAACATCTGATTCGTTGCTCCACCACCAAAAGTAGCATCAACACCGCCACCTTTAGGGTTTTGGATTAAAACAGCTCCCATTAAAAGGATACACACCAAGGCTATTAAAACCGTCATTGCTGTTAGCATAATTGTAATTTTTATTTAAAATGAATCGATAATTTAAAAATGCTTTAGTAGGAGTGTCTGAGTCCTCCTTTATTGTTGCTTTAGAATGTCTAATGCATCAATTTTTTTTGCAAAGTAAGCACTTTTTTCGGGAAAAATCAAGCTTAAACGCTTATAGACGAGAATTGCTTGATCATAACTCTCTTGTTTAACCAAAATTTCTGCCAAAGTTTCAGAAGCGATGTCTTTATTCTCAAAGATGTTCTTCGGCAAATCTTTATATTTGTCTTTCTTTTTTTTCTTTTTCTTTTTTTTCTTCTGCTTGTCTGACTGATCAACCAAATTTATTGCTGCAGTCAACTTTTTTGCCTCTTTGAGCGTAACGCTTAATTTTTTTGGCTTCACAGCTTTGGTCGACTTATTTTTTTTATTCTTATCTCCCTCGGGTGCTTGTTCTTCCTTTTTTTTAGGGTCAAGATTTAACCTTGGTATTCTTTTTTGACGCTTAATTCGTAACGGTTCAACTTTCTTTTCTGACTTACTTTCTGACTTACTTTCTGTCGTATTTTCAGGAGCCGTTTTTTCTTCTTTTTTCGCTTTGGCTTTCAGCTTTTTGGGCTGATGCTCTTTTTTCTTCTTTTTTCGCTTCGCTTTGTCCTTTTTCTTTATTTTTTTCTTCTTTTTTTTCTTGTCCTCATTTGAAGATTCGTGATATTTTTTCATCCAACTTTCGAAGGAATCTTTCGGACTAGGTGCCAAAAGATTAGCGGGCACGGTTTCAAAAGGAATATCAATATCATCATTGGACGGAGGAGCTGCATCCATCTCAGGCGCTATTTCTGTCGGTGGCGTTTCCGAAGGAACAGCTTCTGCTGGTAGTTCTTCGTTCGTTAGATCAATCAAAGGATTCGTAACTTCAAGACTTTCGATGATTTCGTCAATTTGCTTAGGCATTTCGGAGTCAAACTTTTCTCCCGATGCTCCAATTTCTTCTTTTTCCTCTTTTTCTTGCGAAACTTCAACTGTTTTTTCTACCACTAATGATTCTTCCTCTGGGACAAGTTCTTGTTGTTTATTATGTTGCACTAAGAATTCGAGCACACTACCTTCTTTCAAGGTATCGGTGGTTTCTAAGTTATTATCTTCGGGGTGTTCCGTAGAGCTTGAGGGCGCTATTTCCTCCACGGAGTCCTCCATAACATCTTCCAAGAGGTCTGCTACTTGGTTTTCCTCAATCGGTGCTACTGGCGGTAAGTCCAAGTCTTCCGATACGGCTGAGACTTCCTCTAGGACTTCTTCTTCTGAAGTATGTTGCTCCGTTACCTCTTTTACAGGAACGACAGGATAGAAGTCTTCGGGCGCTAAATTGCCCGTTGAGGTAGCAGAGGAAGGAGGTTCTATCACCGGATCAGTAGATGGTTTTTCCTCTTCAACTTGCACAATTTTTTCGACTAATTCTTCTGGAGGAATAGGAACAGGAGAGCGCTCATTAGGTTTTTGCTCCAAACTTAGTTTTTGGTCTTTGACCAAATCCTCTAAAAAGATGGCCTTTTGTTCTTCCGTTTCGAAATCAGTACCTTCTTCCTCATTTAATTGTTCTGCTAAGGACTTATTTTGGGTAGTGATAGGGATTTCTGTTGCCGGAGGAACTACTTCTTCAATTAGGTTAAATTTATTCTCTAAATGCACCTGATCTTCTGGTGCGGTCATTTCATTTAGCGGCAACGTTATTTCGCTACTTAAATCCAAGAGCTCCAAATAATCTTCTTGTAAGCGGAAGCTATCTTCTCCAGGATCAGACAGAACATTTTTTTTAATTTGCTTGAAAAAGAAACTACGATCTGGACTGAAGGTTGCAGCAGTATTTAAATCTTTATCAAAATTCTTATGATTTTCAATTTGACTTTTCTTGACGAGCAAGAATCTTAGGTTTTGACAATAAGGATACTGCTTCACCATGCTCTTCATCTCCTGATAGGTGATTTGGTAGAGCGCAGCGGGATTCTTTAAGTAATAAGTGAAATTTTCAGTATTCATAATCCATCAAAGATTCAAGTAAGTCAAGTGCTGGTATTAGTCTAATTCCAATTTAATAGTTATTCAGTTTCTTAGTACTTAATCCTAAGGTAGGAAGTATAGGAGTAAATACATATTTAATCTCTCAAAATACAAATAATAAATTGTTTAGCAAACTTTGCTAGCGATCTTGTCGGACAAAGCCAAGGTTTTTATTTGGATAGGAGGAAATAGCTACTTATTTTGAGTACTTGGATAAAGTTATACTTGGCTTTGCTCAAGTTCTTACCAGTTGGTAAATGCCTTATTGAAGATGTCTTCCACCAATTGCTGATTAATATTATCAATCAAATTGTCTTGTACATCTAAGATGTTTTGTTCACTCGGAAAATCGTTGAAGTAAGAAAAATTCTGTCGCCAATTATTTTTCTCCTCTTTGAAATCGGTATAGTTTACATCTACGGTAATCTCTAATCTATTCAAGGCCGTTTGTTCTCCCGGTTGGGGCGCGACGGAACTAATTCGATAATTAATAATTGTACCACTAAACTGAATATCGGGTTCAAGTTCATTATAAGTCAAACTCGTTCCCGTTCGGATTTTATCCTTCAAGGTTTCCGTAAACGTTTGGGCTAGGGTAGGGACGACGTTGGTGGAACGGTTGATGAATTGAGGAATATAAAAAGTCTTTGTTTGGTCACTAATACTAATCCCTTTAAAAGAATATTTACAAGCAAGCATATTGCACAGCACCAAACAAAGTAGGCTATATTTAAGAAAACTATTAAAAGTAAAGTAAGGTCGAATCATGGCTTTTTTTTAACGGATTGGAGGCTAACTGCTGTTGGATAATACAGCGATTATAGTCTGAAGTTGTTTTAAAATGATGTTACAATCCTTTAGCTACCCGTATTAAGATCTACATTTAAAACAACTTTTTTAAATACGGTACAACATCATAACGAATCTAGTCGATTTTCGTTGTTTTTACCATTACAAATCGTAAAATTTGATTTTTCGATATAAGGTTCGTTCTGAGATACCTAACTCTAATGCAGCATCTTTCCGGCGACCATTGTGTTTCTTTAGTGCCTTTTGAATGAGGTCTTTCTCCATTTCTTCCAACGATAAATTTTCTTCTACCACTTCCATTTTATCAAAAGAAGGACCGTGCTGTGTATTCAAAATAATGGGGCGATTATTCCCTTCGAAGCTTTCAGGAGTTTCCTTTAGTTGTTGTTCCGAAACAGTCTTATTAAAATCTTGGTGATACTTTTCTTCTTTTTTGGTTTCTTCCAAAATGGTACTATTCGATTTGAAAGGCAAAAGCGCTTGCATATCAGGAATATTCAAATCATTGTTACGAATCAATTCAAAAACCAGCGATTTGAGATCATTCAAATCGTTTTTCATGTCAAAAAGCAATTTGTAGAGAATCTCTCGTTCTTCGAAATTTTCTCCAGTACCATTCTTATCTCGTAGCGCAGGAAGATTACGATCGAGAATATTGGGAATTAGTTGAATCAAATTTTCTGCGGTAATATCTTTTTCTTCTGACATTACGGATAATTGTTCCGCAATATTTTTGAGTTCTCGAATGTTTCCCGGCCAACGGTAATTTGAAATTAGCAATTGCGCCTTTTCATCCAGCCGAACGGGCGTTGTCCGGTATTTTTCCGCAAAATCTAACGCAAACTTTCGGAAGAGCAAATTAATATCTTCCGGTCGCTCTTTCAAGGAAGGCACTTTCAACGGAACGGTATTAAGCCGGTAATATAAATCTTCTCGAAATTTAGATTTCTTGATTTTATCTAAAAGGTTAACGTTGGTTGCTGCGACGACGCGGACGTCCGTCTTTTGTACTTTGGAAGAACCCACTCGCATATATTCTCCTACTTCCAGAACGCGTAATAGATAAGCTTGGGTATCTAGTGGCATTTCTCCAATTTCATCTAGGAAAATGGTTCCCGTATTGACGGTTTCAAAATAACCTTTACGATCACTTGAGGCGCCCGTAAAAGCTCCTTTTTCGTGACCGAATAATTCTGAATTGATGGTTCCTTCGGGGATGGCACCACAGTTAATGGCGATGAAATTATTATGCTTCCGTGCACTCAGCGAATGAATGATTTTTGAAAAAACTTCTTTACCGACCCCACTTTCTCCATTAATCAAAACGGTAAGATCCGTATTAGCCACTCGTATAGCGGTGTCAAGTACTTGATCCAACAGCGGTGATCTACCAATGATGCCAAAACGTTGTTTTATAGTTTGAAGATTCGCCATATTCTTTGTTACTCAATTAGCGTTCGTTTCTTTTCTGGCATTCAATTTTTTCCTCCAGAAAACCAAGCAGAAAGCCTTGTTTTGTATGAAGTTGTTTTAAAATGGGGGTTGAAATTAGTTGTAAGCGCTTGGTTTTCAAGAGGAAGCTCCATTTTTTTTTCGTAGCCAATAGCTACAGGGAAAAAAATTAGCTGAAATATTGGAAATCAATGGCTTGCAAATAAATCATCTATCTATTTTAAAACAACTTCTATGTTTAATTATTGACTTAACGCACCCGCGGAGCACTTTTTAAATTTAGCTTAGGGTAATAAATCCTTTCTCTAGCTAACTCCAATTTGTACGAAACTAATTCACAATTTCTCCCTTTAAGGTAGCACGCGTAGCCGAAGTTACTTTTACCAAAGCGTATTCGCCTGGCTTATAGTTCCCTTGTTTTGGAAAAATAAGCATTTTATTTTGGGAGTTTCTGCCTTTAAAGTCTTGGTCTGACTTCTTAGAGGTACCTTCGATGAGTACTTTAAAAGTCTTGCCCACGTCGGCTAAATTAAGTTGATGAGACATCGCCATTTGTGCGTCTACGACTTCTTGTAGCCTTCTTTTCTTTACCGATAATTCAACGTCATCTTCGTACTTTTTTGCCGCTCTTGTTCCAGGACGTTCAGAATAAAAGAACATATAAGACATGGTATATTTCGCCCAATTAAGTATACTCAAGGTATCTTGGTGTTCTTCTTCTGTTTCGGTACAGAAACCAGTGATAAAGTCCGAAGAAATAGCACAATCAGGAATGATGCGGTAGATCGCTTCTACTCGTTCTTTGTACCATGCACGATCATAAGTCCGATTCATCAACTTGAGAATTCTACTATTTCCAGATTGAACAGGCAAGTGAATATAATTACAAATATTTTCGTATTTCGCAATGGTGTACAATACTTCGTCCGTGATATCTTTAGGATGAGAAGTTGAAAATCGCACGCGTAAATCAGGGTGAACCTTGGCAACTAGTTCTAATAATTGCGCAAAATTAACCAACTCTTGTGTTTCTGGATTGGTCCATTTATAAGAATCAACGTTTTGTCCCAATAAAGTAACTTCTCGAAAACCATTGTTGTATAAATCGGTGGCTTCCGCTATGATGCTAAATACATTTCTACTTCGTTCTCTTCCGCGAGTAAAGGGGACAACACAAAAAGAACACATATTATCACAGCCTCGCATAATGGAAATAAAAGCATTAATTCCATTAGAATTTAACCGCAAGGGACTAATGTCAGCGTAAGTTTCTTCGCGCGAAAGCAGGACGTTGATTCCTTTATCACCATCCTCCGCCTCACTAACCAATTTAGGAATATCACGGTAGGCATCAGGACCGATTACCATATCTACCAACTTCTCCTCATCCATGAGTTTTTCCTTCAAGCGCTCCGCCATGCAACCCAAAACACCGATTAAAGTGCCAGGACGTTCCCGCTTCACTCTATTAAAAACGCCTAAGCGTTGTCGAACATTATGCTCTGCCTTTTCCCGAATGGAACAGGTATTGATCAAAATTAAGTCAGACTCTTCCATCTTTTGGGTTGGAGTGTATCCAACTCCAGAGAGAATAGAACCTACGATTTCGCTATCACTAAAATTCATGGCGCAGCCATAACTTTCTATATAAAAATGCTTGCTGCCTGCTGGCTTAGACCCTTGTTCCTGAAAGAAAACTTCTCCTTGTTTGCTCTCGTCAATCTCTTTATTTAACCCCTGTAAGGTCGGATTGTCATCGTACATGATCGTAATTAATTTGCATTAAAAATAAATGATTCGTTGCTAGGCTTGGTGCTGGGCGTTGGATTTGAACCATTGAACTTTACGACAGCAGCATTTAGCAAGAAATCCTTTCGGAAGACAAAATTGCCCTCCGCTGTAAATTTAGATGGCGCAAAGATAGGCTATTTTCAAAAGAAATGTGCCAAAATGGCAGCAAAATTTATGCTTTTCTCTTTTTGCAGTTGGTGAAAGGGGTAAGCTCCTAAAAAGAGTAAATGCCGCCGAGGTTTTTAAAAAGCAAAATCTACTCTGGCGGTAATATTTCTTGGTGCTTCTAATAAGCCGGGGCGCACCATATACTCCTCATTTAAGATGTTTTTAGCAATGACCATGAGCTTGAGCTTGGGTAGAATTTGATAACCTAATCGCAAGTCTAGTACTTTAAAGCCTTGATTATTCTCTTCGCGGTATGCTGCTAGACCCTCGATGATGCTTTGACTAACAAAAGCATTGATTTTAATGTTTTCAAAAACAGCGTCAATGGCTTCTACGTTACTGCTGTACAGCAATGCCATACCCAGAATAACTTTACGGTATTTGGTTTCTAAATCAATCTTGAACGTATGTTTAGATCGATATTTTAGTATATTTTCGTTGGAAGAAGAGCGAAAGGCATTCAATTGACCAACGGTAGGATTACTATTGTTGATTTCAATCAAACTCAAATCTTTCACGCTGTTATCAAATTCTTTAAATTTGGGATCAATAAAAGTGTAGCCCCCGATTAGAGTAGTTGCAAAAGCGCCTAAATTTCCTTTTGCGCCTACACTCAATTCTATTCCCTTTACCTCTGTGTCGCCCACGTTGCTAGATTGAAAAGCAATATTATTTTCAAAAAGACTAGCGACAGTTCCTTCTAAATTAAACTCCATCATATCTTGATATTCGGTCCAAAATCCCGCGAGATCAATAAAACCATCAAATTCTCCAATTTGAAATCCTTGTTTGAAACCAATTTCACTTGTCCAACCGGTCTCAGAAGTTAAGGCTGGATTAGGCACAATGGGCACTCCGATATCCGTGCGAATAAACTTTTCCGCAATGGTTGGAAAACGATAACCTTGTCCCCAAGAGGCTCGCAAAAAACTCGCCTTAGCAACTTGATAATTTGCGCCCAAGCGAAAAACGGGTTTAGATTCTTCCGTCTTACCATTGGGAATTTGAAAATCGCCAAAATTTTCTGGACTACGAATGATATTTTTTTCAAATCGTAGGCCTCCAGATACGTTCAGCTTACCAAAGAAACGATAATCCAGTTGTAAATATGCCGCATAGTTATTGGAGCTATAGGTCGTATCTCCGTATAATTCTGCTTCCGTTCTAGTGTAGTTGATAACTGCTCCTGCCGTCGTTACTAAAGGAATCGTTTTGAATTTGCGTTGAAATTGATATTCTCCGTAGTAAAAATCGGAACTGTTTGATTGGTTTCTTGATGCTTCATTATTGGTACTGTACAATCTACCTAATAACTTGTGCCGATTGTCATTGTGATCCGTATAATTGACAAAAGGGTCGATGAAGAATCGCGTGAAATCCGTATCGGTGATGACGGATTCGGTGGCTTGGTGTGCTCCCTGTTTACTATTTTTCCAATAGAAAAAAGAACTGAGGCGTCCCGTATTGAAGTTGGTGCTGACGCCCGCTACGAGTCGGTCGCTAAACCGATACCGTAAGCCGAGATTGGTCCGATAAAACTCTCTTTTGGTATCTTGATTGAAACTATTTCTATTTAAGCCAAAAACGGTGGCTACAAGGTCTAATTTTTTAATTTTACGTTTATGCGAAACGGAAGTTCCAAAAGCATATGGCGTTTCGTCCCACCATTGTTTGTCTTTGTCTGCTGGGCTTAAATAAGCTTGGTAGAAACTCGATATTTTGGTTTCGGGTACAGAGGTAGCATACGCCGTACGAATATTAATAACGCCATTCATGGCCGAAGAACCATAAAGTGCCGAAGAAGCTCCTTTAATAACTTCAATTTGGGCAATATTTTCTACAGGAACATCCGTCCATTGAGGAAAACCAGCATCAGCTTGTAAAGCGGGTAAGTCGTCAACTAAAAGTAATACTCGGCTACCAGCACCATAAGAATAACCGGCACCACCTCTAATACTTGGCTGACCATCCAGTACCTGCAAACCGGGGACTTTTTCTAAAACTTCATCAACGACGGTAGTATTATTACTTTCCAACAATTGCAGTTGGATCACTTCCATAGAAACAGTTACTTCCCCCAAAGGTTTTTCATACTTTCCACTCGTGATGGTGGCGGTTTGTAGGTAGGTGACGTTGCTTTCAAGTTGAATCTTAAAAGTCTTGTCTGCATCTACGGGAAGGTTAACCGTTTTTTCAAAATCTCGGTAGCCAATGTAGCTGAAAGTTAAAAGGTGTTCGCCAGCGGGGAGTTTGATTTCAAACTTTCCTTGAGGGTCGGTGAAAGCACCTGAATTTGAGGTTTGTACGCTTACACCAACGAGTGGTTCTTGATTAGATGCGTCAAAAACATTACCAGTAATAGTTAGCGATTGACTCTGTCCGACGAAAGCGACTAACAGGGCACCTAACAATAAAAAGCTTTTTAAAAAATGCATAAGGGAGTAAGGTTTTGGTAGAAATGTAGTGCGATTAACTTACGGAGCGAAACGAAGATGCTACGAGTGGGAAACAAGCCTATTTTTGCTTTGCAGCCCAAGGTTGATCCAATTAGCCGCATTCCAAATTCGGATCTTCTCCGTCAAATTTACATTATTCCCCGAAAGATTTGAAATTTAGTTTTAAAGATTCGGGAAGACATAGCTTTTTACCTAAAAAAAACAACGGCTACCTCCTTCCAAAAGAGATAGCCGTTATTCCATAAATTATGGTTTGCTCGGTATGGAATTCTAATCACAGCCGAGTTGTGTCCGCGAAGTAGGATCGTTATTCGGAAAGCAATTTCCAGATGGAATGCTCGTAGGCTCAAAACGTTTTAAGTTCGGATCGCGCAATCCATTGTCTAGAAAAGCAGTAATGTCATTAATTTCGGCTTGACTCAAGCCTAAAGGTTGAAATTCATCTGCCAATTGGCTCGTAGGTACATTTGGGTTTTGGGAAATTGCCTCGTTTTTATAACGAACGATTGCTTCGATACTTCTAAAGCTACTTCCATGTCCATAGAAAGGGGAGTCGGATAGGTTATACAATTGTGGTACTTTGAATTTGTAGTTGTCACTAGCGAGTTTCGTAAAACTACCTCGACCTAGGTTGGCATTGTCTTGTGGTCCCGTTCGGAATACTTCCTCTGGGCAATCGAATAAGTCCTTTACTCCGATGGCGTGAAACTCCATTGCATTCAAGGCTGGACCTTGATGACAAGAGGCACATTCTGCCTTCGTGAAAAACAAAATGGCACCTCGCTTTTCTTGTTCAGTCAGGATTGCTTTATCGCCTTTGAGCCATTTTTGAAAAGGAGCTTGATTAGCCAAAAGCGTTCTTTCGTACGCTGCAATGGCTAAACCTGCGCTGACTCTTGTATATCGCTCTTCCGTTGGTAAATTAGCAAAAGCCTCATCGAATAATGCTTTGTAACTTGTTGCCGCTAAAAAACTTTCATCTATTTTTAAACGGTGTACATTAAGCCCTGCAATTGCTTGAATCTCAACCCCTTCAAAGCCCATGTTATTGGTTTCAATCGGTGTTCCTGCTGTCCATTGTGCTTCCGTACCAATATTCAATCCCGTAGCACCGAATTGACCATTCCAGAGCATATTTTTTTGATAAGCAGTATTTAGTGTAGTTGGCGATTTTAAAGGTTGTACATCAATATCTTCTCCGGCGTATAAGGCACCTTTTTCTCTCGCTTCTCCGTTGATTCCAAAACCAATACCACCATCGGCAATTCCCTGAAAACGACCAGCCTGAAAACCTGCTGACGCAAAGTGGCAACTGGCACAAGAGTAGGTTCCCGAACCGATTTCTTGCATGGGCGCTAAAGCTAGTCCCGTTTCGTGGTATAATAATTTACCTAAGGCTACTTTTTCTTTTGTTAATGGGTTTAACGGATCTTGTGGGATACGGCTAAAATCGTCACTGTCGGGTAGCAAAAAATCACTCAGGTTACCACTCGCAGCCGCTTGAATCAACGCAGCGTTCAAGTCACTATCTAAGGATAAGTCTGTTCCGGTGGTATCTTCCTCTTTTTGACAAGCCGTTGCTAACAGTAAAAAGCCTGCGACAAAACTGAAAATAGTTATTTTTCTCATATTTAAAAATATTGTAATAAATTGGTAATGATGTGCGCCAAGGAGGAGGGAAGTATCGTTGTCTGTTATACGACAATCCAAAAATCATGCCTTGTCCTTGCGAAAATTGTAGAATTAGGTTACTCGCCAGTACGTTTGAGTTATCGCTTGCATCCTATTTTAAAGTGTATCCTATGGCGTATTTTTGAAGATATTCGTAGAAATTGGAAGAAAAATTTATCTTTGCTCTGGACGCTCTCTAGGAAGGGAATGGTTCTTAGAATCCATATATTGAGAAAATAAATTATCTGTTTTGGCGAAAAAAACGACTGCGAAGAAGAAAAGCACTAAGATTACTCCTTTGATGCAACAATACGGTGCGATTAAAGCGAAGCACCCCGACGCGATTTTACTCTTTCGAGTAGGCGACTTTTACGAAACTTTTGGCGAAGATGCCGTTAAAGCCTCTCAAGTTTTGGGCATTGTTTTGACTAAACGAAATAATGGCGGGACGGATGTTGCATTAGCTGGTTTTCCTTATCATTCTATGGATACTTACTTGCCTCGCTTGGTACGCGGTGGTTATCGGGTGGCGATTTGTGAGCAACTAGAAAAACCAAGCAAAGAAAAGAAGATCGTGAAGCGAGGCGTGAGTGAAGTGATTACCCCAGGCGTTGCGATTAATGATAAATTGCTGGATCATCGCTCTAATAACTTTCTGGCTTCTGTTTATTTTGGCAAAAAAGGACAACATGGAATCGCCTTTTTGGATATTTCCACAGGAGAGTTTTTATTGAGTGAAGGTGATCTTGCTTACGTTGAAAAACTTTTGCAAGGTTTTAATCCATCAGAAATTTTATTACCCAAAGGAGACATAAAAGCATTTGAACAGAAAGTAGGAGATAAATATTACACTTTTACTTTAGAAGACTGGGTTTATACAACGGATTATGCCCGAGAAAAACTATTGGGTCACTTCGAAGTACAGAACCTAAAAGGTTACGGAGTAGAAGCACTGGAATTTGCCCAAATTGCAGGAGGAGCCTGCTTGCACTATCTGGCTACAACCGAAAATAAAAACCTACAACACATCAACCGAATCAACCGAATAGAGCAAGATCGCTACGTTTGGTTAGATCGCTTTACCATTCGAAATTTAGAACTTATTTTCAGTCCTAACGAAACGGGCATTCCCTTACTTTCGATACTTGACAAAACAATCTCTCCGATGGGCGCACGCTTGATGAAGAAGTGGGTCGTTTTACCTTTGAAAAGTAGAGAAGCCATTGAAGCTCGGCACGAAATGGTTGCTTTCTTTAACGAAAAATCATTACTGACCGAAGAAATAGAAAAATCAATCCACTTAATTGGCGATTTAGAACGACTGATTTCAAAAGTACCGTTGGGGAAAATTAACCCACGGGAAGTGGTGCAACTTAAAAGATCTTTGCAAGCACTATTGCCCATCAAGGAATTATTAGCCGCTTCGGAAAATAAAGGCTTGGCGAAAATTGCAGATGGTCTCAATCCTTGTACAACTTTGACGGAACAAATTGAGCGAGAACTTCCCGAAGATCCACCAGTTAACTTGGCAAAAGGAATGGTCATCGCGGATGGCGTTTCAGAAGAATTGGACGAATTGCGGAATATTGTCAAAAACAGCAAAGACTTGTTGCTGGAAATTCAAGTACACGAGGCGGAAGCGACAGGAATTACCAATCTAAAAATTGGCTTTAATAATGTCTTCGGGTACTTCTTGGAGGTGACGAATAAGTATAAAAATCAAGGTTTAATTCCAGATAACTGGACGAGAAAGCAAACCTTAACCGGCTCTGAACGCTACATTACCGAAGAACTCAAGGTATTGGAAGCTAAGATCTTGGGCGCACAAGAGAAAATTCAAGGGATTGAAGAAAAACTCTTTTTGCGTTTGGTGAGTGACATCATGGATTATATTCAACCGGTACAACACAATGCTAATTTAATTGCTCAAGTAGATTGTTTGCTCTCTTTTACGCGAGTGGCGAAAAAAAATGAATATTGTCGACCGACGATGAATGATAGTTTCGCCATAGATATCAAAGCAGGACGACATCCGGTGATTGAACAACATTTAGATATTGGTGAATCTTACGTTCCCAACGATGTGTATTTAGATAAAGAGCAACAACAAATCATGATGATTACCGGACCTAACATGGCGGGTAAATCAGCGCTGTTACGTCAAACCGCTTTGATTTGTTTAATGGCACAGATGGGCGCTTTTGTTCCGGCGGAAGCAGCTAGTTTGGGAATTGTAGATAAAGTATTCACAAGGGTAGGAGCGTCGGATAATATCTCTTCGGGAGAATCTACTTTCATGGTAGAAATGAATGAGACGGCAAGTATTATGAATAATATTTCGGATCGTAGCTTGATTTTACTGGATGAAATTGGTCGTGGAACGAGTACCTACGATGGTATTTCGATTGCTTGGGCAATTGCAGAATTCTTGCACCACAATGGCACCGTGCGTCCCAAAACTTTATTTGCAACCCATTATCACGAACTCAACGAATTGGCGAATAAATTTCCAAGAATCAAAAACTTCAATATTGCGACGAGAGAAATTGGGCAGAAAGTTATTTTTCTGCGGAAGTTGGTCGAAGGCGGAAGTAACCACAGTTTTGGTATCTACGTAGCTAAATTAGCGGGAATGCCTCGTACCGTAATTGAAAGGGCGAAGGATATTTTGCAAGAATTGGAACGGAAATCTATTAGCAGCGAAGCGGAAGGGGCGACGACCGCACAAATTGAACAACGCTTGCAACAGATGCCCGCTTCTCCGATGCAGCTTAGCATTTTTGAGGCAGACGATAAAGTTGGTAAAGCTTTAAAAACAGCTTTAACGGACCTTGATTTGAATGGAATGACGCCAATTGAATGTATGATGAAACTCAATGAATTAAAGGGCATTCTGGAAAAAGAAAACTAAGCTACCGTTTCGCTTATTTTTCGTATCTTAGGTTAGGTCTATTTTTTAGAAGTTTTTTACACAACTTCTAAAAACAGGTCTGAAAAAAATCAATTTTATCAAAACTTACGATCATGAAAAAAAAACAAAAGTGTAGTATCAAAAACTTCCCAGAAAACAAATTAACTTCCGCAACGACCCTCCAATTAAAGGCGGGAAAAGCAACGGCCCAATTTTAGAATTGGAGTTAAGCTTCAACTCATTTTC
>JBGCFY010000015.1:0-51319 GCA_045110315.1 Saprospiraceae bacterium | reverse complement strand
TTATAGGAATACCAGATCTTTTTTGCTCCTGACTCTGAACAACCTAGAGCCAGAGATATTTCCTTAAAGCTTTCTCCTTTTTCTTTGCGAGATATTATTTTTTCACGAACAGCATAGCTAAGTGCTTTTCCCATGATTTTATATTTTGCAATATTTCAAAGAACAAGTTTACAACTTTTTGACTATTTAATCAAACCCAACTTCGTGTCCTATGACACGGTGTTACGAACTCAAAAAAAACCTTCAACTCAAAAAAAACCTTCAACTTAAACCAAAATCTCTGCTTCTCAACTTCTTTTTGAATTATTAAACAACTTCATTGATAAGTTTTTTAAATAAAAATTTATCAATTAACTATTATTCAATGTATTCTTTCTTAAACTTATAAATGAACTGTTTACAAGAGTAGATTTTTTATAATAAATACCGTTTTTACTGGGTTTCGTAGTGAGCTTGTTGAGATTGGACTATAATTTGGTAAGTTAATAGTTCAAGACATACGACCCAATAGCTACATGATTCAGCCTGCCATCAACATATTTTTTTCATCTTCACTGTCAAGAGCATTTTGTGCACTGGCTTGGGTCAATCTATTCTGCTTATTTACTCTTACCGCACAGACCAAGTTCTCAGAAAAAGCTGCTTCCTTTGGATTGGACCTTGATGGCGCTAAAGATGGAGGTTTTACGTTTGCTGATTTCAATAATGATGGAGTACTTGATCTCTTACTGAACACTGAAGTTAATAGTGCTACTCATCGATCTAGGATTTATTTCAATTCAGCGGGAACGGGAGGTACTGGTTACGGCTATGGTGGATTTAATGATGTCACTAATACGAAAGCCAAAGGTCTTATCGCAACTGGTTTGGCTGGAGGTTCAGTACTTGAGCGTACTGCAATTGCAGGAGATATAAATAATGACGGCAACATAGATATTTTGAGAAATAGTTCTACTAGGATTGAGTTGTTTCTTAATAATGGAGTCTTATCTGGATATACCTTTGGTCAAGGACCTGACCAAGAGCCTAATTTTTTCTTATATACAAATGGCTCTGGAGATGCCAACCCACCCAATGGTATCCCTAATGGAATGAATGCTGAGGGAATGGGCTTACTAGACTATGATAATGATGGGGATTTAGATCTCATGATTGAAAATCATAACTGGGGAATTGAAATTTATGAAAACAACTTAATTCCCTCGGGCACTTTTTCCTTAACTCACGCTACCCCAGGAACTGGTTCTCCACTAGGACTAGACCAAAGTGCTGTCGACGGAGATTATGCTTCCGTTACGGATTTTGATGACGACGGTTATATTGATATCGTGGCAAGAAAGCAAAATATGCAAGACTTTTGGCGAAACAATGGAGACGGTACTTTTAGTGCCGTAAATTGGGTGGATCAAAATGCGGACAATAATGACAAAGGAGCGGTGTCACTTTATGATTTTGATAATGATGGGGATTACGATTTGGTATGGACGAATAGTGGTGTTAATCAAATCTGGCAACAAACAGGAATTGGCTCGGGTACTTTTATTGCTACAAATGAACCTGAAACTTCTTCTGGTGTAACATTACCGCTGTCTGGTGTAGATGGCTTGGCCTGTGGAGATGTTGATAATGATGGAGACATTGATCTATTTTTGGGAAATGATAATGGACCTAGTTTTCTATTCATTAATAAAACGCCAGCGGGGAGTAGTTCCTTGGTATTTGAACAAGACAACGACAAAATTGACGTGGACGGAGATGCAGAAGGGGCGGTATTTGTTGATATTGATACAGATGGGGATCTTGACCTTTACATTAATGTAAATAATGGTCCGAATCAATTATGGATCAATAAACTTAAAAAGTCTGATCAGAAAAATCACCTTTACGTTCGGGTCTTTGAAAATTTAAATAACACGATTCATCCCAGAGATGCGATTGGTGCAAATATTATTTTGAAAGATTGTGCCGGAAATATCATTTCTGGAATTAGAGAAGTAAATGGTGGAAATGGTCATGGTACACAAGATCCAGCCTTTGTGCATTTTGGATTACCTAATGGAGAAGATGAAACTTATATTGTAGAAGTTCATTATCCTTACTTAAATGGTACCCGAAGAATTGCCCAGCACCGCGTCGTGCCCGAAGATTTAGGAGAATATCATTTACTAGAAATTACACCGCAAACTGCACTCTCAACCCCGACCGCAGTAGATGATAATGGAGGAGATATGTTGCTCGGAGCAACGTCTGTATATGATGTCTTAGCAAATGATTCTGATCCTGCGGGAGAAAGTTTTTACATTACAAATATTACGGGAGCTCCCGCCGCCGGCACCGCAACGATAATAAACTCAGGGCAGGAGATTCAATATACCAATAGTACTGCTTTTGGAACCTTTACCATAAATTATCAAATTTGCAAAACAGTCTGTGGAGGACTTTGCGATGAAGCTACATTAACCGTTTCGGTTATCCCAGAGGCAGATTACGGAGATGCGCCAAGTTCCTATGGTGAGATCTGTTATACAATAAACCCAGTTGGTCATAGTATCAATCCTGCGGGTATACCTTTTGCTCCAACTCGATTTGGAAATCTAGTTGATGGAGAAATGGGAAATCCTGCCTCCTTAGATGCAACGGGAGATGATGCTAACGGGGTAGATGACGACGATGGGATTGTTTTTGTTGGCGGGACTAGTCTGATGAAAAATACCAATGAATCAGTTAGTTTTACTTGGTCCACCAATGATGGTGATGGACATATTTATGGATGGATTGACTTTGATCGAAATGGAGTTTTTGATGATCCAGGGGAAAGAATAATAACGAATTATCAAGTAGGGAACGGAACACCGAATGGAAGTGCTGGATCGGCAACGATTTCTTATCGAGTACCAACAACGGCAGATTGTGGAGAGACCTACGCGAGGTTTACCATCCAAAGCGAGGCTGCTCTTTTTGGTCCTACAGGAGACTTCTGTTCTACCAATGATCCTAGTAGAGATGGGGAAGTCGAGGATTACGTAGTTTATATTCTAGGCTGCGTTGAGGATTGTAATAATGGAGTGGATGATGATGGAGATGGCTTAATTGATTGTGATGATCCGGATTGTTATAATAATCTTTTGCTAGCAGTGACTCACGATGAGACGATTTGTGAAGGAGAAAGTACGACGATGGTAGCAAATGCTTCTGGTGGAAATGGAAGTTATACTTATACTTGGGACAATGGACTTGGTATAGGAAATAGCCATACGGTGAGTCCAATCGTTACAACTACTTATCAAGTTACCGTTTCCGATGTGAACGGATGTACGGCGACTAATCAAATCACAATTACCGTAGTTTCTAATTATACTACTGGAGGAAGTATTGGATCGAATGAACAAGTTTGTGGGAATTTCGATCCGGCTAATATTTTCAATCTCAGTTTGCCATCTGGCGGTAGTGGTGGCGCGAATGAATATCGCTGGCAAAGTCGATCTTATAATTGTGTCACCAATAGTTACAGCGCGTGGACAACAATTGCTGGTGCCACCAATGCAAGTTATGATCCCACCGTCATTACGATCACTACAGAATATCGTAGACAAGCAAGAAATTTACCTTGTGCAACATGGCAAAATTCAAATGTTGTCCGTAAGGAAGTAGTTAATAGTTTTACGGCTGCGGGCAGTATTGCTGGCGCAGAAGCTAGTTGTACGGCCTTTGATCCAAATCTAATTACCAATACGGGTAATCCTTCGGGGGCTTGTAGCGCTACGATCCAATATCGCTGGCAAAGAAGGACAGGAGATCATTGTACGAATACTTGGAGTAGGTGGATAACCATTCCGAGTACGAATAGTCCAAACTATAATCCTCCAGCAATTTCAAATACAACACAATATCGTCGACAGGTAAGAAATTTTCCTTGCACGACTTGGCAGAGTACGGGCACGGTAACGAAGGAAATAGATACGACAGAACCGGTAATAAGTTGTACGCCGAATGACCTCACCGTCGAATGCGCCGGTTCCGTAACCAATCAAACTGCTGCGACCGATTGGAATGCTGCGAATATACTAGCCCTGCAAAATTGCTCGACGGATGCTTGTAGTAACGTTACGGTGAGTAGTGATTTTGATTTCAATAATTTCATCTTTGATTGTGCCTTGTCAGGTGAAATTCAAGTCACCTATCTCGTTTCGGATGACTGTAATAACGAAAGTAGTTTCCAGGCAAATTTTTATATCGTAGATACGACAGCACCAACAGTTTCGCCCATTAGTGATTTGGTTGTTGCCTGTGATAATATTCCAGTAGCAGGTATTCCTTTAGTGGTGGATGACTGTGATAATAATCCAGATGTCAGTTTTCAGGAAGCTGTTATTTATCATCCAACCAGCGTATGGAAAGCATCGACAAGTTGTACACTTTTGTATGAAGTTTCAAGTGCGACGCATGATGATGGAGGTTCACCGTCGAATCCCGGTGATGATGAAATGAGTTTTACAATTACGATTATTGGAAAGGAAATTGGCTCAGGTTGGACCGCTAATATCAATGGGACAATTATTTCAGGTTCGTATTATCAAACGTATAGCCTTGGACCATTTTCTTCAAATGGTAGCGTTTTGAACTTCACCTTAGTGGATAATGTGAATGCTTCTTGTAACCGACCAGTCACTATCGATATTGCAAATTTTTAAAAGAATAATAGTATTGGTAATTTGCTTCTAAGCTGATATTTTTTCTGCTCTTGATTGGGCTTTGATCTTTCTATGCTTTTTGACAAACTGGTGCGTCTGGCGATAAATGCGGTATCGATGCGCCAACTCAGCACCCACCAGTAGTAAAATGCCAAATGCAAAAATGCAATTTCGAAGCAACTCCGTGCCCTGCGTCAAGGTAGGCATGAAATTACGGATAAAAAGAATTTCAACGGCGATGATTCCTCCGGCGAAGATGAAAAGGAAAATGCTAGCAGCGCGGGAAGTATGTAAAAATTTGGGTGTTTTTTTGGATTTACATTTCTTTAGAAATTGAATGACCAATTCATCATTGGGGTTCATTTTAATCAATTCTTTTAAAATGTATTCAGACTGCCCGTAAGACATTAAATTATAATATGCAGCTGCCTTTTTAAAGAGGAATTTTTGGTAAACATCTTCTCCTTTGAAAAATTTGATATTGTGCGCAATTGAAAATTCAATCACTTCGTCGGCGATGTTTAAATAATCTTCGTAGCGACCTATTTCAAAAAGAGCAGAAGCATAAGCAACCAATAATTCGAAATACTCCATCAAATCCGTTGCAAAGATCGCAGCTTTGTTACTCTCAAAAAACCGCACCAGCTCCCGGTGATTCGCAAATTGAATTTCTTTAAATTGCTGATAAACCTTAGAATGTGGATAAGTTGATTTCTGAAAAGACATGATCGTTCGCAGTTTTGGTTGATTGCTGCTCTAGCTAGCGATTTTTATAAAAATGATTTTGAAAGTAATCAATGACTGGCAAACTAAACAACTTCATAACGTTAATTCCGATCTACAAAACCACCAAAGTAGCTATTCGAGTCACTTATAACCTTAACGAAAAAAAGGAGTAATTAGTTGAGTCAATTCTTAAATAAAAATACAAAATTTTCATTTAAAAATCTACCGCTTCATGAAATGAGGTTTGCTACTGACAATTTTAAGATAAAACCCCTTGCCCTTAAAACTCATTTGTAAAGCGCCTAAACAAAAGCTTTGTTCTCACTGTTTATCTGCTGTAGTGGAGAGACGTACTAATACGCACAATTTTCTCGCTAACCAAAAAAGTAAAATGACCTTTTAATAGTTGAACGAATAAGATACGATGAATATTAAGATTAAAACGAAAGTCAAAGGCAACTACCGGCAAATTATGGAGCGATTTGATCGAGCGTTATTCGAAGCACTCAAGCCCAAACACGCAGATATGGAGATCGTAGCCTTTACGGGATCTAAAAAAGGAGACCGTGTTCATTTGCGTTTTCATCGACCGATTCCAATAGAATGGATTAGTGTGATTACGGAAGATGGTGTCGATGACAAAATGGCTTACTTCATTGACGAAGGGGTCAAGCTACCATATCCACTCGTACATTGGGAGCATAAACACATTGTAGAAAAAATAACGGACGATAGTTCTTTGATTATTGACGATATGACCTTTAAGGGATCGAATGGCGTAATTTCGGCCTTGATGTATCCTGCTATCTATGCCGCATTTTATCCTCGCAAGAAAATTTATCAAAACTATTTTGGGCAAGCTTCAATTTAACTTGTAGGCTACTCTTTTCAGAAAACTTAACGTTATGAAAAATACATTACGGCTAGCGGCCGTTTATAATCTTTTGTGGGGAGCTTGGGTCGTTTTATTTCCCAATCACTTTTTCAATTTAGTTGGGATGGAGCCACTGAATCATCCGATGGTTTGGCAAGGTATGGGAATGGTAATTGGCGTGTATGGCTTAGGGTACTGGTGGGCTTCTTATGATCCAGTCCGGCATTGGCCAATTGTAGCGGTTGGTTTCTTAGGGAAAATATTCGGACCGATTGGTTTTCTTTTTAACTATCTGCAAGGTATTGTTCCTTTCGAATTTATCTACACTTTATTTACCAATGATTTTATCTGGTGGATTCCATTTTTTCTAATTTTGAAAAAAGTACATGAAAATCAATGGAAACTCACCGATGAATAGCCCCATTCATTTATGTCCAATTTAGAATTAATTCGCTTATTGCTAGATGCTGGTTTATTGGTGTTGATTTGGATGGTGCAATTGGTCGTTTATCCCAGTTTTCGCTTTTATCAAAAAGAAAATTTACTGCGCTGGCACCAGTTGTATACCCAACGGATCAGTTACGTTGTGTTGCCTTTGATGTTAGGACAAATCGTAGTAGCAGGATTACAAGTTTGGGAACAACAAACGTGGATGACGAGCTTGAGTTTTGGAATCGTTTTTTCCCTGTGGGCAATGACGTTCTTGGTATTTGTACCTTTGCACAATAAAATTGCTAATGATACTTACGATTCAAATAGCTTAGCGCAACTCGTTGCAAAAAACTGGTGGCGTACGGTGCTTTGGACACTCGTCTTTTTGCTTTCCTTGAAGGCACAGCTATTTTAAAATGAAATTATATAGTTGTTAACGCATACAAAACGGGCTTACTCGGGCTAACATCAATTTCAAAACTAGCAATCTGAAGATTGAGTAAGTATAAGTCATCGCGAATAGAATCTGGAACGTAGATCAATTCGCTGATAGTTGCCGTCGTTCGTACGGCATCAGGATATTGCCAAAAAGAATGATGGGCGAGTAATTTCCCTTCGTCTTCTGCTCGATCGACGGACGGCAAGTCAATCAAAAAATGCTCAATGCCACAACTTACCACGTAGTCCATCGCATCCTCCGTTAAGTAGGTAGGATTTTCACCAGAATAATTCGTTCGCATTTTTGCTGAATGATTCGGTAAGGTTCTAATAATTAATGCACGAACCTCCGCTTTATGAAGTAAGTTTTCTAATTGTGCTTTTTGTATAACTTGGTCGCCGTTGGAAAGCGTTACGGGCGTGATGCTAATCAGTTTGGCAACAAAATGAAATGTTCGCAGACTTTGGTTAATCGTATACTTTTCTTTGGCAATGTGTCCTACGCACTCGGTGTGCGTACCATTACCATGAGGATTTAAGGCTACGTTCATGAAATTTACGGGACCGCCTTGCTGCGTAGCACCAATGAAATCTCCTGCCACTACGGGGCTGACGGTCATGGGAGGCGCGTAAAAACAATTCACCGTTTCCGTTCCAGCTTCTAGCGGAATTGAAATATCAATAGTTTTTGTCAAATCAGCTTGATAGCTTTTTCCGTGGTGTTGGATTTGGATCATCATGAGCGGAACGAGTTTTAGTTTCTACTGTCGGTTCCCCAAGCGAGTTTTTCCCGAATGGTATTGAGGAAAGTGGCATTGTGTAATTGAATCAAGCGAATTGGGAAATCTTCCTTGCGTACCGCTAATTGATGTTTCTTGGTAATGGTTTCAAACCTAGAATCCAAGGTACAAAGAAAGTTTTCTGCTCGTCCTTCGATTTCAAAGGAAATAACGGCATTGTCGGGTAAAACGATCGGTCGCACATTCAGGTTGTGTGGTGCAACGGGCGTGATGACAAAGTTTCCAGAACTAGGAAAAATGATTGGACCTCCACAGCTCAAGGAATAGCCCGTCGAGCCCGTTGGTGTGGCTACAATAATTCCATCTGCCCAGTAAGAGTTGAGGTAAGCGCCGTTGATAAAGGTATGAATTGTAATCATAGAAGAAGTGTCGCGCTTCAGCAAAGTAAAATCGTTGAGGGCAAACTTGGTCTCTCCAAAAAGTGGAAAATTAGACTCCAAATGAATCAAAATTCGTTCTTCTATAGAATACATACCTCGCTTAAGGAGCGCAATCGCTTCTCGTAATTTCCTTTTTTCAACACTAGCCAGAAAGCCTAAACGACCTAAGTTGACACCCATAATGGGAACTAAAGTATCTCGTACCAAAGTTGTTGCACTGAGAATGGTACCATCTCCGCCAAGGGAAACTAAAAAATCAATTTTGCGGGTTTTGAAATCTAGGTAACTTTCAAAGCTGCCAACATCTTTTTTGAAATTTACTTGTCCTTGTAGTTTTTTCAGGTAAGGCGTATATACAAAAACGGTTAAGCCTTCTTCGAGTGCAACGTCGAAGAAATCTTGGATGAAGGGTAAATCCTTTTCTTTTAATATTTTACCGTAAACAACTATCTGCATGTATTAGGAATTTAAAAGGCGTTTATGCTCGTTTTAAAACAACTTCAAAGTTTAGATTAAAAGGAAAGCTTGAAGTGTAAAAATAAACCAAATTCGTTTAAATGGTTTCTACTGTATTCAATTTGTATTACTTTGTCGTAGTACAACACAAAATCTAAGCCCAAACCACCTCCCCAAAGCATTTCATTCGTCAAAGGATTTGCTGTCGCGTAATACGGGTCGTTTACATAGGCAATATCGCTATTTATCGTGAGATAAACCTTAAGTGGCATCACTCTTAATGCTTTAATTAGCATATATTTTCCAAAGTTAAAGGGACGGTTCCATAATTGGTATCGCAAACTCGTCTTGAGGTAAGCATAATCGATACCGTCAATCACATAGAGTTCGTACCCACGGATGTAATCGTCATCATAGCCTAAAGCGCGGGTATTATAGTAGGCTTGCTTTTGCCGAGTGATGGCTACTCTGCCTTTCGCGACAAAACCTAAGCTCCAGCGTTTTGTTGCCGTGGCAAAATATTGTGCTCCACCAAGCAAAATGGAGGAATCGTTAATATCCTGATAAATACCCAAACCTCTTTGCCGAAATTGCGCGGCAAAATAATTTCCCGCCAAGGGATACGCTTGAATATCCCGTCGATCATAAGTGAAACGATAGATTAGGGAAAAAAAACGTTGCTGTCGGCGACCACCTAACAAAAAATCTGGATTGAGTTCGGTAGCGACAAAGTCAGTAATTTTATTTTGTTGGAAATTAATTTTTAGCTGATGCCTAGCAAAGATCGCCGGGCGATAATTCAAGCCAATACCTGCTCGAAAGCGTTGCAACAAAAAATCTTCTTCACTTCGATTAAACGCTAGTTTGTTATCAATGGTTTGGTAAGCAACTTCTTTATTACGTGCGTATAGCATTTCGGTAGAGAAACCTAGGTTTTGAGCTTTATTGAAAAAAGGCAAGCGATAGGCTAATTCATATTTTTGGGTGTAACCAAATTGCGTAACGAGCTTGAGTAAGTCGCGTCTTCCAGAAATGTTGAGGTAATAAAAACGGAGGCCGTAATTAATACGGTCCAAAGAACGATTTTGTTCGCTCCACCAGACGTTAAAGTTACGTTCGGCTAATTCAAAAACGGGAAACGGATAGATGTACCAACTTTCGGTGACCGTTAGTAAAATGCTCAAATTATTGTTTTCGGTATCCCATTCTTTAACATTGATTTGCACTTGGGTGAACAAACCTGTATTGAGGACTTGTAGTCTATTTTTTTCAATAATTTGACTCAACTGCGTTAAGGCAATGGAATCACCAATTACAAAATCTAACTCTCTTAAAATGATGCGATCCTTCGTTTTTTTATTGCCTTCAATGAGAATTTCTTGAATGGTAAGCTGCGTGTCTTGTGCACGAAGTAGGAAGGGGAGACCCAAAAAAAAGAGCAGATAAAGGAATTTCCACATGGCCTTAAAGTAGTGCTATTCTACTGAATTGCAAAGAAAAATTATAGGAAACTAACGGGGCTGAAATTGTACCATGCGTAATCGCAGAGATATTGCGGGAGAAAATAATGAGGTATAAAATTAAAAGAAAGTATTAGCGTACTTGTTTACCAAAGGGATTACCATCATTCCGAAGTTTATCAAAATAATCTAGTACGCAAAGAGTAAGTTGACCCGTGCTAGATATTTAAATATGTCATTAAAGAATCGAAACGATCTGATAAAGTGTCAAAATACTGAGATTCTTGAAAAGAAGCTTTTATCTGATACTCGTAGCGTACCAGACTTGCTAGGATGCGACTAATGTCTTGTTTGTTAATTTTAAGGGTGACATCAACGCGAGTTGATTCGAGATTGGTGGTAATAAAACTGCTTAGGATCGCTGCATTCTCTGATTCTACAATACGGGCAATTTCTGACAAAGAATAATCCCGTTTACTAATTTCGATGACAATAATACTTCCCGGCTCTGTAAAAGAACCACTTTTTGCAAAAAAGCGCAGTAAATCTTCTTGAGTAATGAGACCGAGATAATTTTGTTCGGAATCGACGACGGGAACGACAGATAGGTTATGATCGCTCATCACGCGGAGGACTTCATATAAGTGATCATTATCCTTAACGTAGGGTTTACTGATGGAAAGTTGGTAAGAGCCAACCGCCTCTTCTACGTCATTATCTAAAATATCATCTTCTGAAAGTAAGCCCAATAATTCCTCGTTATTTACAATGGGAAGGTGCTTGACGTAAAAGTCACTCATAATACTTAGCGCCTCTGATCCCGTATCGGAAGTACGTAAGGGGACAATGTCCATAGAAAGTAGTGTACTAGCAATCATATTTGTGTGTTTTTCTCTTGTCTACTAATCTAAACGCATACCCGTTTATCATAGTTTCAGAAAAGCAAGTTAAATTTTATTTAAACTTACTTCAAAGGGAGAATGTTGTGGGTTTAGCCTAGCAATCTTTTCTTTTGCGCTACGAATTCCTCTTCAGAAATTAGGGACCTTTCCCTGAGAGAGGCCAGCTGTTGTAATTGTTGTAAAACATCCAAGGTATTGCTATCCACTTGAGTATTGAGATTGGGCGTAGTAGGAACTTTATAACCATTCTTCACAAAATCGTCGTACTCATCTTGGATGCGAATGTATGCAAGCGCATCGTGCGTTTGTATTTTTTCAAAATCATTAAAACCTAACGCTACGGCTTTACCGAGGTGGTGATAACTTTTTGCTTTCTGTTCCGTCAAGGAATACGCACAAGCCAAATTAAAATGAACGGCTTTATCATCTGGGTTGATCGCTAGCGCCTTATCGAAATCAATAATTGCAGCTTCAAAATCAAAGTCTTTATATTTTTCTACGCCGCTTTTCTTGAAAGCATAAGCTTTTTTAGCAGCTCTATTTTCAGGAGGATCGGCGGGTGGTTGACGACGACGGGGAGCCCGCGGTGGTGCTTCTTCGCGTCTGCGTCTGCGTGGTGGTTCGTCCCCCATATTACGAATATCAGGAATAGACGATTCTCTTCGGCGATAGTCTCGTCTGCGGTATTCTGCGTCGGCTCGATCTCTGGTTAAGTTGTAATATTTTTTATTGTACTTAGCATCAAAGTCGTCTTGGTCCATCGCAAAAAGAGAAATCATATCGACGATGGAAATGATGAACATGACGGGAACCATCCAGAAAAAAAATAGATATAGGATACCTCTACCGATTTGTCCTAAGTAGAAACGGTGGATTCCAAACATGCCTAAGAATAAGGCTAAAATTGCAGCTACGGTTTTATTTCTCATGAATAAGTATAACGATCATTTTAAGGGGCTTACTATATTTTTATAGTAAAAGTTTTTTCTTTTGTAATAAGAACTCTTCTTCGGTCAATAAACCTTTTGCTCTGAGTTCTGCCAATTTTTGTAATTGTTCCAACAATTCCGTTGACGCTTTGCGATCAGCTGAATTACTTTTATCAGAATTCGATAATTGATAACCGCTTTTGACGAATTGCTCATATTCTGCTTGAATCCGAATATAAGCTAAAGCATCATGCGTTTGTATTTTTTCAAAATCATTAAAACCGTGTTCTACGGCTTTACTTAAATGGAAATATGCTTTGTCTTTGTTTTCCGTAAGGGAAAAAGCACAAGCGATATTAAAATGGACAACAACGTCCGTTGGATTAATGCCTAAAGCTTTTTCAAAATCACTAATAGCACCGTCGTAATCGTAATCTTTATATTTAGCGATACCACTTTTTTTGAATGGATTATTTTTAGGTTTTGCTTTGGGTTTCGGTGCTTTTGGGGCTTTTTGAGGTTGACTACGTTGAAATTCTCTTCTTCCGTGCCGCTCTTCGGGAACGGACCTACGTTCAAAATTACGTCTTCGCTGTCGGCGTTCTGGTTCGTCGTTGTAGCGACGATCTCGTGGGCGATCTCTTTTATCATTTTCTTTTCCTATCACAGACTTAAAAATAGAATAAAGAATGAAAGCCATGATGAAGGTAGAAAAACCAAAGCCATTGGCTAGCATAATAAAAATAAAGACAAATAGAAATATAGCAGATGAGTTATTTCTCATGTTTTAAAATTCCTGGTAATTTATGATTTGAAAAAAGTCTATGGTGCTAAGTAATTATGATACACAATATCTTGATTATTTTGGGAATAATCAAATACTAGCGACGAACTTGTTTGCTAATTAGATGAACGGCTACTATTTGAAAGGAAATTGAAAACCTTTCCTTTTCCAAGAATAAAACTCGTTCCCTTTAATTCTTGCTATCAACGCTGTTTTCTATCTAAGCACTTAAGTTTAAACAACTTAACAAGCAGCAAAATCCGAGCCTGCTTTTATTGGAGAAACTTGCAAGTTAAAACAGTAAAATCATCAGGGAAGTTCAAAATACCTTTAAAGCTATTGATTCTAGCGAGTAGTTTATCATTGAAAGCTTTAGAAGAGAGCTTATAATGCGCTTTGGTAAAATCGTGCAACATATCTTCCTCAAAGTAATCTCCTTTCTCATTTTTGACGTCTGTCAAACCATCTGTAAAACTTAAGATCATTGTTTCACCGTCGATCTTAATGCTACTTTCTTCTACCGTGGGCAGTTCTTGAAACGAGCCGAGTATCGTACAGCCTTTATTGAGTGGATAGATTGTATCGTGTTTGATAAGTACGGGTGGATTATGTCCAGCGTTGATGTAATGTAGTTCTTTAGATTGACGATCATAAACGGCAACAAAGAAGGTGATAAATTTTTCTCCGTTGGTAATGCGAAGTACCGTTTGATTGAGTTCGTGAATAAAACTAATTAGGGAATCAGAATGTTGTTTGATCAATGCTCTAAAGTTCGCTTGGAAATTAGCCATCAATAACGCAGCAGCAAGTCCTTTTCCAGAGATATCTGCAATGCAAAAACTGATTTTACCGTCACCTAATTCTAAAAAATCAAAATAATCTCCTCCCACCACCAAGTGCGGTTTATAAATGCTAGCAAGGTCGTAGTCCTCCGCTTCAGGCAATTGGCTTGGAATCAACATCTTTTGCATATCGCTGGCCAATTCCATTTCTCGATTAAGTCGTTCCTGTTCGAGTTGTTGTTTAAATAGGCGTTTATTTTCAATAGCAACGGCAATAATGTTAGTAATCGTCGTGATGAATTGTACTTTATTATACATATCATCGTCGCGTTCAAAGCCACCGATAAAAGTATAGGCAATTGCGTGTTGTTTGTGCAAAACGGGAATAACAATATCAAATTCACTAATCAGTGGATGATTGCTATCTTCTTCTATATTTTTGAGGCGTTGATATTTTGGGAATTTATCACTAATGTCCATTTTTATTTTCTCCTCCGACAAGCCAATGTGAGAAGCACAAATCCATTCTTCTTCTTTCTTCACGTAGAGGGCTAGTTTTTTCACTCCCATTTCCCAACTCAAAAAAGAGTTGTACATCGCATACAAGCCATCGGCAGAAACATTATCGTTAATGGCTTGCGTAATATTGAGCAGGCGATTAATTTGCAATTGTTTCAGATGTAAAGTGCGTTCTAGGTTTTCTAAACTAGAAAGGCCTTTTTTTATTTCAGAGAATTTAGACATCCAATTAAGTTAAGTAAAAATCATTTAATCCTATCAAGCTATTTTGTCTGCTATGGAGCAAAGTTAAAAATAGCTGGTGCTTACCGCCAATTAGGCTGTAGCTCTTAGTACTTACACGGTTTTTTCAAAACAAGGGCTACTTTAATTTCTAGATTTTACATCCAAAGCATCCCTAAAACCATTTCCAATTAAATTAAATGCAAGTACCAATAGCATAATGGCAACTGCGGGTACGACTGCCAAAAATGGTTTTCCACTGATGGCATAACCGTAGTTCTCGTTTAGCATGGTTCCCCACGAAGGTTTTGGGGGTTGAATACCAAAACCTAGATAACTCAATCCTGCTTCGAGTAAAATAGCTGTCGCAAAATTGGCTGCCGCGATAACCATTACTGGCCCTAAGATATTAGGTAGAATATGGCGCAGAATGATTCTCCCCGTTCGGAATCCCATGCTTTGTGCTGCTTCTACAAACTGAATGTCGCGCAAGCCAATCACTTGTCCTCGTACAATACGAGCCACATCTACCCACATAGTCAAGCCAACTGCAATAAAAATATTACTTACGCCTCTTCCCAAAGCGAGGACAATCGCAAACACCAACAACAAGGTCGGAATGGACCAAGCGGTATTGATAATTAGCATAATAAAATCGTCAATTCGACCACCAAAATATCCTGCAACTGCACCGAGTAAAATTCCAATGGTCAAGGAAATGACTACGGCAATTAAACCTACCAAAAGGGAGATTCGTACGCCAAGAATTAATCGACTCAACATGCATCGACCAAACTTATCAGTACCCAAATAGAACCTCCGCTCCGTAATTAAGTTTTCTTCAATCGTCTGGCGGAGTTGAGCGGTGCTAGTGGCTACGGCGATTCCTTGAACGTCTACAAAACGGTACATATCTTTTGTTTTGGTCAACTGCATAGATTCTGCATTTACAGCGTAACTCAAATCCACTAGATGTAACCGCATTGGCTTGCCAGGTAGTAAAGTCCCCGTTTCTTGATCTTTTCCTCGATACTTGCTGAAGTAGATTGAATCTCCCTTAATCGAGTACGTATTAATCGGAATTTGTTGGTAACGATTTGGCTTTCCGAATAGCAAGGTCGTGAAGATGCTTTGTGCGGCAAAAGTTCTGTTTTTAGCAACCCGTAGTACTTTAATGTTAAAGCCTGGGTCTTTCAAAGCCAATTCCACAATTTGATCATTTGCATTCGGGGTAGCGTCAGGAATAATCAGATACGCAAAAATGGCAATGATAATCGCCAATACAATAGTGATCATCCCAAATACTGCGGGTCTGTTTTTCAATAATCGCCTAAAAGCTTTTCGATTAGGAGATAAATATGCCTGATCCGGTTTACTGTTTGTCATTCCCAATTCATCAAATGATTTCAAAGGACGAAAATTAGCCATTTTTTTTTAAAAAGCAGGTAACTGGTGAATAGACTTCAAGTAAATATTAGCATATTCGCTTTACTATTTATCAACATTGATGCTTAAAGATATAAAAAAGCGTATTTCTTTAGCAATCAAATTAAATTATTTTTTAATATTTATACTTATTGACCTTGAATGTTTTATTAGTAGAACCCTTCTTGTCAGGTAGCCATCAAACATGGGCCAAAAGTTATCAACATTGTTCTCAACATAATGTGGATATCCTTGCTTTGCCCGGTCGTCATTGGAAATGGCGGATGCACGGCGGCGCGGTAAGTTTGGCGCAGCAATTCCTCAAACAGGCAAAACAGACGGATCTAATTTTAGCGACGGATATGCTAGATTTAGCTGTTTTTCTAGGACTTAGTCGCGCTAAATCTGTAAATCTTCCTACCGTTCTGTACTTTCACGAAAATCAAATCAGTTACCCTTGGTCTCCTACGGATCAAGATGCTAAGTTGGGGCGCAACAATCATTATGGTTTTATCAATTATACGAGTGCGTTGAGTGCGTCGGCTATTTTTTTTAACTCTAGCTACCACCAGAATTCTTTTTTGCAAGGTTTAAAGCCGTTTTTGCAGCAATTTCCAGACCATCAAGAGTTATCCACAATTGCAGCAATTTCCGGAAAGGCTAAGGTATTACCACTGGGAATGAATTTGAAAAAATTTGATACTTTTCGAACAGTACCTTCCCCCGGACCCGCTCGAATATTGTGGAATCATCGTTGGGAATACGATAAGAATCCGACGGAGTTTTTTCAAGTACTTTTTCGACTCAAGGCGGAAGGAATTGCTTTTGAAGTCATTATACTTGGTGCAGCGTATAAAAAACAGCCACCAATTTTCGCGGAAGCGGCTAAAAAATTAGCTGACCGAATACTACATATGGGATTTGCGGAGGATTTTGCAAGCTACGCCAAATATTTGTGGCAATCCGATATTTTACCCGTGACGGGTAAGCAGGATTTTTTCGGTGGCAGTGTCGTAGAAGCAATGTATTGCAATTGTTTTCCGCTTTTGCCTCATCGTTTAGCTTATCCAGAGCATATTCCTAGTGCGTTTCACTCTCAGCATTTATACGAAAATTCGGCAGCATATTATACTCAACTCAAGTCTGCCATTCTTAGCGTGGAAGAGATTCGGAAGTCTATTTTTGTGCAAAATTTTGTGAAGCACTACGATTGGAGTATTTTAGCTCCAACTTACGATCAAAGTTTGCAGGCGATAGTAGAAAAAACCTCAAAATAGTTTTAATTGAAACGGGCAGCAGCGCTTCCCGAAATGGGCATTATAATGCCTTAATTCTTTGCGTTCTCCGACCAATTTTGTCCGAGCATTTGTAATGCGTTAAATTTTAAAAATAAAATATATGCCCTTTATTCAGTTCCAGTCTAAGCAAATTCACTATACCGTAACGGGAAAAGGGGGTTCGGTAGTTTTACTCCACGGATTCTGTGAAGATAGTAGTATGTGGAATAAGTTTAGCCAAGATTGGGCGCAGCAAGTTATCACGATTGACTTAGCAGGTTTTGGGCAATCTGAATTAGTAGCACCATTTTCCATGGATTTGCTAGCCGATATGGTAAAAAAAGTATTGGAAGAACTTAAGGTCGAACGCTGCATTTTGTTGGGGCATTCGATGGGTGGATATGTTGGTTTGGCTTTCGCCGAAAAATACGCAGATCATTTACTAGGCTTAGGAATGATTCACTCTCATCCTTTTGCGGATAGTGCTGCCAAAAAAGCAAATCGCCAAAAGAGTATTAATTTTATCTCGCAGAATGGAACTATTCTTTACGTCAAGCAATTAATTCCACAATTATTTGCGCCTAACTTTGTGGGAAGTAATGACTTCCTGATTCACCGTTTGATCTTTGGTGCAAGCAAATATTCGGTCGAAGCCATTAATGCTAGCTTGGAAGCGATGATGAAAAGACCCGATCGTACAGAAGTCTTAAAGAACATCGCTTGCCCAGTGTTATTTATCATTGGGAAGTTGGACCAAGTTATTCCTTACGAAAGGAGTGGTGCACAGATCACGATGCCAAATCTATCTTCGGTTCATATTTTACCCAAAGTAGGTCACATGGGAACTTACGAATCGCCACGAAAGACACAAAAAATTGTTAGGAAATTCATTGAATTTTGTGAAGCGTAGGTCTTAAGACCTACGTTCAGGCACTAACAAAATCCTCAATCCGCCACAAAGTCTATGAGTTCGACCGTCACTCCTGCGTGCTGAGAACAAAGATGCACCAAGCAATCTTCTCGTAGGGATAAGGGTTGTAAATACCAAGTTTCCCCATCCAATTGAATCTCATCTGAGATATCCAAAACGACTTGGTTCAATTGTGATAAGCCCATTCCCGTTGCTTTAATGACGCTTTCTTTTTGAGTCCAATAGGTTAAAAACTGATTTAAGGAATTCTCTGCTTGCAAAATAGTTTGCCATTCTGACGGAGTAAAACATGATTTAAAATGTTCTAATTCCATTGGACGAATGACTTCAATGTCAATTCCTAAGTCTCCCAATTGAGTCATTGCACAAACAATCAAATGCTCAGAATGAGAGATGTTGAAAAACAACTCAGGTAATAAAGGCTTGTCTTGCTCGTTGTATTGTAGCGTTTCTAAACTTGTTGGGCTTAAGCCAAAATCACGAATCCCCCGCTGTAGCATCAATCTACCCAATACAAAGTTGAACGCATCTTTAGGAAAGCGGTACCGAAAAGCTCTTTCTTTCATTGAGGCTGGCAACTTCGCTAAAAGATCCAACAAACTATACTGTTCTTGACATGCCCTTGAATCGGCATAAAATACTTTAATCATATCAAGCGATGATGTTTTATTGACAAATGCTACAACTCAAATCTAGCAAAAAGCACAACGCAAAGTGCTTTTATCCTCTTTTTTGCGACTTCTTGTTTGCAGAATAGCATAATTCAACGGAGAATAAGTGAATTTCAACGACAAACTTAAATAAAAATATTTTTTCTATACGTATAAAATAGGAAGTGTCAACTATCTTTTCTTTCTTTGTGGTACTGGCGGAACTAAAATATTACCACTAGTATTTAAACGTCTATCAAATACACATGATTACCAAAGATTTAATTATCAATACGGCCATAAAACTCTTTTTATCGAATGGTGTGAAAACAATCACCATGGACCGACTGGTAAAAGAATTGCACACTTCCAAGCGAACCATCTATTTACATTTTAAGGATAAAACGGCTTTACTCAAAGCCTGCCTAGAGACTTACCACGCTAAGGTTCGACAAGAAAACGAAAACATCATCAAAGAATCTTCTAATGCGATTGAAGCGATGGGCTATTTGCACCAACACATCGTACGTCGGGCGAGTTTAGTCAACCCTAGTTTTTTTAATGACATCATTCATTACTATCCAGGGATGTTGAGTGCTTCGTATAAACAGACCGATAACTTTGCGCATCAGCAAGTGGTAGATTTAGCAGAGTGGGGAATTAGTGATGGAATTTTCCTTAAAGATTTAGATGTTGAAGTAACGGTAAAGACAGTTTTAGCCTTGTTGAAACTACTCAAAGACAATAATTTATTTCCAATTGCAGCATATAGCAAAGAACGTTTGACTTTCGGTGTCATGGTTCCTTATATGCGTGGTGTTTGTACGCCCAAAGGATTAGAAATATTAGAAATGCAGGAAGAACTTTTCCGCGTTTCCATTTAAAATAAGAGCCATAATATGAACTTGAATAATTCTCTTCGTAAAACTCCCGTTGCCGTTATTGGCTTTTCTGCAATGTTTGCAGATGCACATAACGCAGAGGATTTCTGGACCAATATCGTCCAAGCTAAGGACAGTATTATTGATGTCCCAGAATCTCGATGGAGAATCGCAGATTACTACGACGAAGATGTAACCGCTCCAGATAAAACCTACTGCAAGCGTGGTGGATTTTTACCAGAAATTGATTTTAACCCTATGGAGTTTGGCTTACCGCCAAATATTTTAGAAGTAACGGATGTCTCTCAATTGCTAGGTTTAGTAGCGGCACGAGATGCGTTGGAATTTGCGGGATACGGTAAAGACTCAAGTAAATTTACCGCTCCACTCAAAGCAAAAACGGGCGTGTTGCTCGGCGTCGGTGGTGGTCAAAAATTGATTACGCCTTTAATTGCAAGATTACAATATCCCATTTGGGAAAAAGCTTTGCGAGCAAGTGGCATCGCAGAGGAAGATATTCCACACATTGTGGATAAGATGAAGAAAGCTTACGTCGGTTGGAATGAAAATTCTTTTCCAGGTTTACTGGGTAACGTAATTTCTGGTCGGATTACGAATCGTTTTGACCTTGGTGGTATTAATAGCGTTGTAGATGCTGCTTGTGCGGCTTCGCTAAGTGCCATTAAAATGTCTTTAAGCGAATTAGTAGAAGGGCGTTGCGATATGATGTTGACCGGAGGAGTCGATACGGATAATTCTCCTTTTATGTATATGTCTTTTAGTAAGACACCTGCTTTCTCTAAATCGGGTAAAATCAGTCCTTTTAGTGAAGCGGCAGATGGAATGTTAATCGGGGAAGGTTTAGGAATGTTAGTCTTGAAGCGATTAGAAGATGCAGAGCGAGATGGAGATCAAATCTACGCCGTAATTAAAGGCGTTGGAACTTCTAGCGATGGTCGATTCAAATCAGTATACGCACCACGTTCTTCTGGTCAAGCTTTAGCGATGGAACGTGCTTACGAAGAAGCAGGTTATCCCGCCGCAAGTGTTGGTTTATTAGAAGCACATGGTACTGGAACTGGAGCGGGTGACCCAACAGAGTTTGAGTCTATGCAAATGGTGTTCGGCAAAGACAATCCTAGGAAGCAACACGTTGCACTGGGAAGTGTGAAGTCTCAAGTTGGCCACACCAAAGCAGCAGCCGGTGCGGCAGGTATGATTAAGGCCGTAATGGCTTTACATCATAAAGTATTACCTCCAACTATTAATGTAGACCAACCGAACCCAAAATTTGATATTGAAAATTCGGCTATTTATATTAATACAGAAACAAGACCTTGGTTTACGGATGGACAGCCTCGTAGAGCAGGGGTAAGTGCTTTTGGTTTTGGTGGAATCAATGTCCACATTGCGATGGAAGAGTATCAGCCAGAACATCAAGCGGCGTATCGTTTACATCAGCCGTATAGAAATATAATGTTACAAGCTGCGTCGCCAGCAGCATTAGCAAAACTTTGTGCAACGACTCTAACAGATTTACGTTCGGATCAAGGAGAAGCTAAGTTTAACGAGCTTTGTGCAAATAGCGAAAACATCGAACTCAACGCTAAATCGCCTAGAGTAGGTTTTGTGGCACAGACACCAGCAGCTTGTATCGAATTGTTGGAAATGTTGAATAAGGATTTTCCAACGACACAAGAAACTTGGGAGCATCCCAAAGGAATTTTTTACCGTGCACAAGGTATCGCGAAGGATACTAAAGTAGTTGCCCTATTCTCTGGTCAAGGATCACAATATGTGGGAATGGGGAAAGAAGTAACCGCTGCTTTTCCTGAGATGCGAACAGCTTTTTCTGCGGTAGATGAATTATTTCAAACGGACAAAAAAACTAGATTAACTCAAAAGGTTTATCCAAATCCAGTGTTCTCCGAAGCGGCTCGAAAAGTGCAAGCACAAGCCCTAACCAAAACGGAATTTGCACAACCCGCGATTGGAACACTGAGTATGGGATTATATAAAATGTTCACCAAAGCGGGTTTCAAAGCAGACTTTACGGCAGGGCATAGTTTTGGAGAATTAACGGCACTATGGGCTGGTGGCGCTTACGACGATCAAACGTTTTTAGCATTAGCAAAAGCGCGAGGAGAAGCGATGGCGCTTAGTAATCCAAATGCAGATGCGGGAACGATGCTTGCAGTAAAAGCACCCGTAGAAAAAGTAGAAGCCGAATTAACAAATTTACCAGGCGTAAAAATTGCCAACGTTAATTCTACGAAGCAAGTGGTACTCGGTGGAAGTACGGAAGCCATCAAAGCCGCAACGGAAACCTTAAAGGAAAAAGGATTTTCAGTTGTTCCTTTAAATGTAGCAGCAGCTTTTCATACCTCTTTTGTGGAACATGCACAAGTTCCATTTGCAAAGTTTGTAGACCAACAACAATTCAAGCGTTTGACGACGCCAGTCTATGCGAATGGAACGGGAAAACCATATCCCAAAACGCCCGCTGCGATTAAAAATGCCCTAAAAACTCAGATCCTTAATGCCGTTTTATTTAAAGATCAGATCGAAAATCTTTATCAAGCTGGTGGACGCGTTTTTGTAGAATTTGGTCCAAAATCAGTTTTGACTAATCTTACGAAAACAATCTTAAGAGGAAAAGAACACTATGCGGTTGCTTTAAATGCCAGTAATAAAAAAGATAGTGACTTACTATTGCGACAAGCAGTTATACAATTACAAGTATTAGGAATATCACTCGGCAATATTGATCCTTATAAGTTGGAGGTGATCAGTACTACGAAACCAACAAAATTGAACGTTAAACTCAGTGGTAATAACTACGTTAGTACGCAAACGCAAAAAGCATATTACGATACGATTAACGATGATTTTCAAATCACGGCTGCAACCAAAGTAGTCGAAAAAACTGTAATCAAAGAAGTTGAAAAAATTGTTGAAGTTCCTATCGAGAACTTCGCCACCCATCAAAATAGTGAAGAAGAAATGATGAATAAAGAATATCTCGAAATCTTGAAATCTACCCTAGAACATTTCAAGTCTCAGCAAACAAAGTCTTTAGAAATTTTTGAAAGATTTTTAAAAGATCAAAACGATCAATCTCAGTCACTCTTACAATTATTGCAAGGGCAAGTAGATACACCGTCTTCTAAGACAATCCTGTCGAATACTTCTGTAAAAAATAATAGCAATGGTAACGGTTCTGCTAATGGCTCTACAAATGGTATTAGCAAAACAACAGCTAAGCCACAAGTAAAACTTACTCCGACAGCTCCAGCAGTTAGTACCACTACGGCTCCCGTAGCAACTGCACCAACGCCAGCTAGCAACGGTTTGAACAGAACCAAATTAGAAAATATTCTAATGACGGTGATTAGTGAGAAGACGGGTTATCCTACGGAGATGCTTGAGCTAGAAATGGATATGGAAGCGGATTTGGGAATTGATTCGATCAAGCGTGTTGAGATTTTTGGATCCATGACGGAACAACACCCAGAAGTATCTGGTATTAATCCACAAGAGTTAACGGAGCTAAGAACATTAGGTCAAATCGTAGATTATCTGGTTGGTCAAACGGGGGCTGCAACAACTAGCAGCACCACAACTACTCAAACAACGTCAACTGCTCCCGCAGTAGTTACACCTGCCGTGCCAGCGAGCACAACAAGTGCTGTTGATACCGCAAAATTAGAAAGTATCCTAATGGCGGTGATCAGTGAGAAGACGGGTTATCCTACGGAGATGCTTGAGTTGGAAATGGATATGGAGGCAGATTTAGGAATTGATTCAATCAAGCGTGTTGAAATTTTTGGATCTATGACAGAGCAACATCCAGAAGTGTCGGGCATCAATCCACAAGAGTTGACCGAATTAAGAACCTTAGGTCAAATTGTAGATTATCTCGCTGAAAAAAGTGGCGCGACTACGACAGCTACGGTAACGGCAACTACCAGTGCTTCTGCCGCTCCAGCTAAACCAACGGCTCCTGCAACGGGAGGTGTTGATACGGCAAAATTCGAAGAAATTTTATTAGCGGTGATCAGTGAGAAGACGGGTTATCCTACGGAGATGCTTGAGTTGGAAATGGATATGGAAGCAGATTTAGGAATTGATTCGATCAAGCGCGTTGAAATTTTTGGATCTATGACGGAGCAACACCCAGAAGTGTCTGGCATCAATCCACAAGAGTTAACCGAGTTGAGAACACTAGGAGAGATTGTAGACTACCTAGTTGCCACTGGAAAAAAAAAACAATAACGCTTAGTCCAAGCGCTACGCCGAACCTTGAGAAAGAAGAAGTTGTCACAACTTCTTCTTTCCACGGGGTGGAGCGTCACCAAATCGAGCTACAATATCTTCCTCCTGCCGATTTTCTTGAATTCCAATTTCCTGCCGATCAAGTTTGTGTCGTCACCAATGAAGGTACTGAGTTGACCACACAAACAAAAATTAAACTTGAAGCATTAGGGCATAAAATCATTGTCTTAAACTTACCAGAAGTGGCAAACCCAATTAAAGCGTCTAGCGTAACGCTTACAGATGCTACGGACGAAGCCATCACTAAGGCACTAGCAACTATTCGCCAAAATCATGGAGAAATTGCAAGCTTCGTACACCTTCAACCACAATTTACTTTTCAAAACGGTAACTTCGCACAGCATTTTCAAAAAGAAAAAGCACTTGTCAAAACGGTCTTTTTACTCGCCAAGCATTTACAAAATAATTTAACGGAACTAGGTAAAACGCAACGCACAAACTTTATGTGCGTAACGCAATTAGATGGTGCCTTGGGCGTTGCACCGAAAGGAGATGTCTCCGTTGTTGGAGCAGGTTTAACGGGGCTTGTTAAATCTTTGAATTTAGAATGGCCTTCCGTTTTTTGTCGCGTGGTAGATGTTGATACTGCTCTGACGCCCTCCGTAATTGCAACGCAAATCGGTGCAGAATTTCACGATGCGGATCTGGCTACGATTGAAGTAGCTTACAATGAAAAAGGTCGTCATACGTTGAAAAGTGTGAACAACTTTTTAGAAGACAATCAAAAAATTAAAACTTCGGTAACTAATGACTCGGTCTTTTTGGTAAGTGGTGGTGCGCGTGGCGTAACGGCAACTTGTGTAGTTGAAATGGCGAAAACCTTTCAGTGTAAATTTGTTTTACTAGGTCGTTCTTCTGTAGATTTTGAATTACCTGCTTACGCTAAAAATGTAGCAGATGACAATCAGTTGAAGCGTTTAATTATGGACGACTTGAAAGCGCAAGGAGAAAAACCAAGTTTGGCAAAAGTAAAAGACTTGTTTAAAAATATCGTTGCTAAAAAAGAAGTAGAAGCAACCTTAACTGCTATTGAAGCGCATGGTGGAAAAGCCATTTATGTACGTGGTGACGTCACGAAATTTTCTTCGATGCAAGCAGCTTTAAAAGCGGCGGAAGAAAAGCTAGGTGCGTTCACGGGAGTCATTCACGGTGCCGGAAGATTAGCGGACAAATATATTCAAGATAAAACGGCGACTGACTTTGAAAATGTACTTTCCGTAAAGTTAGACGGTTTGTTAAGCTTACTACAAGCGGTAGATATTCATCACTTAGAACATTTAATACTTTTCTCTTCGGTAGCTGGTTTTTATGGAAATGTTGGTCAAACAGATTATGCGATCGCCAACGAAATTTTAAGCAAGGCGGCACATTTATTTAAAAAGAATCATCCGAATACACAAGTCTCCGCGATCAATTGGGGCGCTTGGGATGGCGGAATGGTAAGTGCAGCCTTAAAGAAAAAATTTGAGGAAGCGGGCGTTACATTAGTGAATAGTGAAGGTGGTGCGGCGATGTTGGTTAACGAACTTAACTTAGCATACGCAGACCAACCGCAGGTAATTATCGGAGGAACCTTGCCGGCAGCGATTAGCCATCTCGGAGAAGATTTGAAAACTTACCGAATTCGCAGAAACTTACAAGCTGATGAAAATCCATTTTTGATGCACCACGTTATTCAGGGGAAAGCCGTTTTACCCGTGGTTAATGCGGTTGGTTGGATGGCACAAGTTGCAGAACGATTGTATCCAGATTTCAGAATTTTCAAAGTAGAAGATACCAAATTATTCAAAGGGATTGTTTTTGACGGAAAAGAAGCGAAAGATTACATCGTAGAGCTAAAAGAAGTAGCAAAAGCATCGGATCAAATCGTTTTTGAAGCTTGTGTGTTAACGGAAGGAGCGAAGTTGCCGAGTTATTTTTACAAAGCAAAAGTAAGCTTAGTTCCGAATCAAGCGAAACTGGAAATTCCTAATTTTAAGCAGACTTTAAGTCCAAACGCAGTAGCGAGTCCTGGTGCAGTGCTTTACGAAAATGGCGCACTCTTTCACGATCACTACTTCCAAGGTATCGAGCAAATTTTAGACTTCAACGAGCAACAAATTGTCTTGGCTTGCAAAGCACCGCAAGTACCATTAACGGCACAAGGTCAATTTCCGGTCAAAACGGTTAATACCTTTTTTACAGATATTCAGTATCAAGGAATGGTGGTTTGGGTACAACGCTTTTTAGATGGTGCCAAGAGTTTGCCTTTGCAAACCGATTCGGCAATCATTTACAAAGCCGTTCCCTTTGAACAAAAATTATTTGTTACCGTGACCATTGAAGAAGCGACAGAATTTAAGATGCGAGCAACTTGTACCGTTTACGATGAAGCGGGAAGGGTATATATGCAAACGACGGGGGCGACGGTTACCGTTTCGAAGCAATTGACTTGGTAAAGAAATAGATCATCTATCTATTTTAAAACAACTTCATAGAGTCTATTTCACATAAAAAAATACAAGGTGCAGAAAATAGCAATTATAGGTATGTCCGGTTTATTTCCAGGGTCTTCGAACGTCGAGGATTTTTGGAATAATTTGATGCAAGAGAAGGACCTTACAGGAATCGCGACGGACAAAGATTTTGGCGTAGCGCCGGAACCATTCTTTGAAGAAAAAAAAGGGGTTGTTGACAAATGTTACTCTTTACGAGGAGGATACATTAGAGACTTTAAATTTGATCCTAGCGGATACCAGCTGTCAGAAAAATTTTTAGCAGAACAGGATCAACTTTTTCAATGGTCGCTTTTCGTAGCAAAGGAAGCGTTACGCGATAGTGGTTATTTAGGGAAAGCGGATGTGCTCAAAAAATGTGGTTTGATTCTAGGGAATTTATCTTTTCCTACGAGCTCTTCTCATAAGTTGATGGCGCCCGTATATACACAGACCTTAGAGCGTGCTTTACAGCAAATATTTGAAAACGAGTCTATCAAAGTTGACGCTCATCAAAAGCAGACTCCGCAGAATGAAGTATTGCAATATACGCCTTCCGAATTGGTTTGTGAAGCCTTAGGTTTAGGTGGAAATCATTATGCTTTGGATGCTGCTTGTGCCACTTCATTGTATGCCATTAAGCTAGCGTGTGACGAATTATTAACAGGAAAATCTGACTTGATGTTGGCAGGTGCAGTTTGCGCTTCTGATCAATTATTCATTCATATGGGCTTTTCCATCTTTCACGCGTACGCTCCCAGGGATAAAAAATTTGCACCACTAGATAAAAAATCTGGCGGATTAGTTTCCTCGGAAGGAGCAGGAATCGTTGTGCTGAAAAAACTGGAAGATGCAGAGCGAGACGGCGACGAGATTCTTGCCGTGATTGGTGGCATTGGCTTATCTAATGATGGTCGAGGAAAGTTCCTTCTAAGTCCTAACCCTAAAGGGCAACGGTTGGCTTTTGAACGTGCCTACACGGCAGAAGATGTACAAGCAAAAAATACGAGTTACTTAGAATGTCATGCAACGGGAACGCCACTCGGCGACGTTACCGAAATGAATTCTATTGCCAATTTCTTTGAGCAATATCAAGTCAAACCTAGTCTGGGTTCTGTCAAATCTAATATGGGACATTTACTGACCGCGGCAGGAATGACAGGCTTACTCAAAGTGATTTTGTCCATGCAAAAAAACTTAATTCCGCCGAATATCAATTTGGCGGAAGCGGTTGTTGCGGAAAACAACTGGATGGATGAAACACAAATGATTTTGAGTCCGCAAGCTTGGGAAGATCAACGCAAACAAGCAGGAATTAATTCTTTTGGATTTGGTGGTACGAATGCACATATGGTCGTACAAAACTACCTTGAAGCAACAGCACCGACACAGAAAGAAAAAACGGCTGTTTCGTTAGTGCCGATGTCAATCATTGGGATGGAAGTGCATTTTGGGGATTGCACAAAGCTGGCAGATTTCTATGATAGTATTTATTATGGTAAACAACATTTTAGAACATTGCCTGATAGTCGGTGGAAAGGATTTGAAAGCAATGAAACGCTTTTAAAGAACTATGGTTTCAAAAACGGTAAAGCTCCAATGGGCGCTTACATTGAAGATTTTGAAATTGATTTGCTTCGATATAAAATTCAGCCCAAAGAGGCAGAAACCTTAGAAGCGCAGCAAGCATTAATTTTAAAAGTGGCGGATCAAGCCATTAAGGATGCGGGCTTAGTAGAAGGTAAAAATACAGCAGTGTTAATTGCGATGGAATCGGAATTGGCGATTCATCATTATTTAGCGCGTTGGGATGTAAGTTGGCAATTACAATCTGCCTTAGATAATAGTGGCATCACTTTGCCAGCGGCTGCTATGTCAGAACTAGAAACGCTTTGCAAAAATGCGATGTACTTTCGAGAAGGACCGCAAACGCCAAGTCAGCATACTAGTTTTGTTGGAAATATTATGGCTAGTCGAATTGCTGCGTTGTGGGATTTCTCAGGACCAGCTTTTACTGTTTCCTGTGGAGATAATTCTGCCTTTAAGGCTTTAGAAATTGCCCAAAATATGTTGTCGCTGGGAGAGGTAGATGCGGTAGTTGTTGGAGCAGTTGATTTTGCGGGTGGTTTAGAAAATATATTATTGCGACAGCAGAAAAACCCAGTCAATACTTCTGAAAATCCTAGTTTGAGTTTTAATGAAAATGATAATGGTTGGCTAGTAGGAGAAGGCGCAGGGGCGATCGTTTTGAAAAGAGCTAGTGAAATAAAAGACGAAAAAGTATACGCAACGATTCAAGAAATTGGTGCGGTAAAAAATAATATTGACGTTGATTATCAAGAGTTGGCGGCGACGGGAATGCAAGCAGAAGATGCGCAAGAATGGCAACAACTGCAAGCTACGCGTCCATCTCAACCATTGGCGCTCGGAAGTGTCAAAGCAAATGTAGGACATACTTACGCTGCTTCGGGGATGGCAAGTATCATCAAGACGGCGCTTTGCTTACATCACAGATTTATTCCTGCCGTTCCAAATTGGAAGGCTGCTAAGCAAAAAACACCATTGGCGGATGTTTACTATTTTCCTACATATTCGCGACCTTGGATTTTACGAGCAGGACAAAAAGAAAGAAAAGCCGTAGTTAATGGTGTCGGTTCCCTGCAAGTTCAGCTCAGCGAAGCAGCATTCGTTCCGCAAGCAAATAATTTATTTTTGCAACGGAATACTGCGTCATTATTTTTATTGAAAGCAGCTGATAGCAATGGAATGTTGCAACAATTAGCTGCGCTAGAATTAGCGTTAGAGACGAATCAGTCGCTCTCTGATTTGACCAAGCAATTTTTTGATAAAGCGCAAGCAAAGAAAGTAGTTTTTTGTTTAGCGCTAATGGGAAGTACGAGAAAGAAGATAAGCGCAGAAATTGCTTTTTTCAAGAAAACAATTGCGAAAGCCATTGCCGATAAAAGTGTTTTACGTACCCCAAATGGAAGCTATTTTACGGGCAATCCATTAGCACAAAAAGGTCGACTAGCATTTGTTTATCCAGGTTCCTCTACCGCTTATGCTGGGTTGGGCAAAGAAGTATTTCAACTTTTTCCTCAGCTTTTCCCTCATTTTGAAAGCATGGATTTGTCGCTCGACAAAATGCTGTGGACAGAATATTTGTATCCAGAGACGCAAGCACAAGATGACGCTACGCCTAATATTTATGAAAATGCAATTGCAATGATGTCCGTCGGGGTATTTTTTGCGGCGTGTTTTTCACATGTTTTGAGACAGTACTTCAAACTTGATCCTGATCTTGCCTTTGGATATAGCATGGGAGAGTGCAGTAGTATGTGGTACGCACTTAATGTTTGGAACCCTAAAGAATCGAAAGAATTTCAGGTTTCACCGATTTTCAAATCTAAATTCGCGGGAGACTTAAGTACCTTAGCGGAACATTGGGGCGTATCGATCGCGGAAGCGAAAGAACGTTGGGTAAGTATAGTTTTGTTAGCTCCTCGAACGTCGGTGGTTGCAGCAGTAGCGACCAAAGAAAAGGTATACCTTAGTTTTGTAAATACCGAAAACGAAGTGATTATTTCTGGAGATCGAACGGCTTGTTTGGCCATTGTCGCTGAATTAGCATGTCAACATATTGAAGTTCCTTTTCAAAATGTTATTCACCATGAGTTTTGTCGAGCAGAAGAGGTAGGCTTACTGAAAATGCACGATTTGCCAACGAAGGAAGCAACGGGAATCGATTTTTATTCTAGTATCAGCGAAGCAGTGCTTCCATTGGATCGAAAAAAATTAGCAAAGAATGGAACAGAGGTTTGCTGTCGGATGGTAGATTTTCCAAAGACGGTAAATCAAGTATACGAATCGGGTGCCCGTATTTTTCTAGAATTAGGCGCTAGCGCTACTTGTACGGGATGGACAAGTTCTATTTTAAAAAATAAAGAACATTTAGCTTTAAGTATTAATCAAAAAGGAAAAACAACGGGACAGGCACTCGTCGAAGTTTTGGCTCAATTGGCGAGTCATGGGTTGGATGTAGATCTTTCCATGTTGTTTGTACAATCTGCTGCGGAAAAAGCACAGCGGAGTTTTATGAAAAAAATTATTCCTGGAGGTCAACGAATTTTTGATTCTTTGTTAGCCGAAACCCAACGCGAAAAATACCTTGCCGTTGCGCAACAGCGAAAAGTAAAGAAAAAAAGTTTGAGCTTAGTCAGTGTTGCCACCGACAATTATGAACGAGCACCTGAGACTACCAGTCATTTAAAAAATAAGTTACCGAATATGGAAATCAATACCACAAAATCAGTACCTAATATTACCACTAAAACGAAGTTGGCAGAAAACGGTTTACCATTGCAAGACTTCGCTTCTGGAGAACAATTAGCCGGCAAAGAAATTGTCTTTTCACAACAAGATTTAGAAGAGTTTGCGACGGGGAAAATTGCCAAAGTATTTGGCGAAGAATATTCAATTATTGATACTTACGCTCGTAGAGTAATGTTGCCAATGTATCCTTATTTGTTAGTAAGTCGCGTAACGGGACTAGAAGGAGAATTAGGGAAGTACGAACCATCGACGATGCAAACAGAGTACGATATTCCTTACAATGCTTGGTTTACGACCGACCGACAAATTCCTTGGGCAGTTTCTGTAGAATCAGGGCAATGTGATTTGTTGTTGATCTCTTACTTGGGCGTTGACTTTCAAAATAAAGGTGAACTTGTTTATCGGTTACTTGATTGCACCCTGACTTTTGTTGATGATCTTCCTTTCGAAGGACAGACATTACGATACGACATTTCCATTAATTCTTTTGTCCGTAATGGTGAGAATTTATTATTTTTCTTTAGTTACCGCTGTTATGTTAAAGATCGGTTGGTGCTAAAAATGGATGGCGGTTGTGCAGGTTTCTTTAAAGATGAGCAACTAGAAGATGGTAATGGTGTCGTGTATACGGATGCAGAGTTGGAACTTAGGACCAATGCGAAGAAGCGAATATTTACGCCGTTATTAAATACAACTAAAACGGCTTTCAGTAAAGAAGATTTACAGCATTTAATCAATGGTGACATGGAAAAATGTTTTGGTAACGAATCTTATTTTGCGAATGGTCGAAACCCTTCTTTACGGTTACCTCCAGAAAAGATATTAATGATTGACCGAATTACATCGGTTGATTTACAAGGCGGTGCTTATGGCTTAGGCTACATCGTAGCAGAAAAAGATTTAAATCCTGATGATTGGTATTTCCCTTGTCACTTTAGAGACGATGAAGTATTAGCGGGATCTTTACAAGCCGAAGGTGGCGGAAATCTATTGCGTTTTTTCATGCTGATGCTAGGCTTACAACGCTTGATGAAAGATGCTCGTTACCAACCGGTATTTGACTTGCCGCAAAAAGTACGTTGCCGTAAGCAAGTAACTCCGAAGGATACGAAGTTGGTTTATAAATTGGAAATCAAATCAATCGGCTTAATTCCTAATCCTTACGTGATTGGAGATTTAGAAATTATTTCGGATGGTGTGATTACCGTACATTTTGAAAACTTGGGATTACAACTCCGAGAAAAAGATAACCCACATTACCTCGAAAAAGAGGCGGGAATTACAATTCCAGAACGATCTAAAGATGCTTTATTGAATGAGAAAGACATTACGACTTTCGCCCTAGATAATTTATCAGAATGTTTCGGAGAAGAGTTTGCCGTTTACGATGGTCGAACCGTTTCGCGACAGCCAAATACTGACCTACAATTAATATCTAGAATTTTAAATATAGATGGTAAGCGACACGACTTTAGTAAGCCTTCAATTGCAATGGCAGAATATGATGTACCGGTAGATGCTTGGTATTACGAGCAAAATTCCAACGTTACGATGCCTTACTCCGTTTTGATGGAAGTTGCCTTACAGCCTTGTGGATTACTGGGTGCCTACTTGGGAAGTACTTTGAAATTTCCAGATAAGAATTTATATTTCCGTAACCTTGATGGAGATGGTGAAATGTTTGATTTACCTACGGGCACCGATTTTCGTGGGAAAACAATTGTGAATAAATCCATTCTTGTTTCTTCGGTAGCGTTAGGCGGAACCATTTTACAAAATTATACTTTTGAGCTTTCGGTTGACGGACACGTTTTTTATAAAGGGAAATCTTCGTTTGGATTTTTTCCTGGCGACGCATTAGCACAACAAGTTGGTTTAGACAAAGGCGCTGAAGTAGCAGCTTGGTACGAAACAACTGGTTTGACCACGCAGGATTATATGCAAATTAAACTAGATTCCCTTTACGGGAAAATGAAATTATTCAAAGCACCCGAAAACAAACCTCATTATCGGCTCGCAGAAAATCAACTCAACTTATTAGACCAGTTGATCATTGCCAAAGATCAAGGCGAATTTGGGAAAGGTTATATTCACGCTACGAAATTCGTACATACTTACGATTGGTTCTTTACTTGCCATTTTTACCAAGATCCGGTGATGCCTGGCTCTTTAGGAGTGGAATCTATTTTGCAAGCGATGCAAGTATTTGCCTTACAGCAAGATTTAGGAAAAGATTTTAAAAATCCTAAATTTGTACAATTGGCTAACCACAAAACAGTCTGGAAATACCGAGGTCAAATCCTCACCGATGTAAAAGAAATGCACTTAGAAGTACACGTTAAAACGATTGAGCAACGCGGTGCGCAACTTGCGATTATTGGCGATGCTTATTTATGGAATGATAAAACTAGAATTTATCAAATTACAGACTTAGCCTTAGGAATTGAAGAAGCGTAGGGTTTCCTCAAAGAAGTTGTTTGACAACAAGGCTATGATTTAATTTGAAAATTTATAAAATAAATAAAATGGAAGTAACATATAATGGTCATCCTACCGCATTGCTTTGGAAAGGTTCACCAAGAGAAATTGCTTTTGACGAAGCAGGTATTTTAGAAAAACTACGGACCACAAATAAAACTTGTTTTGTGGTTAAAGACTTCAGAGATCGAATCGGATTTACCACGGATGGTAATATTGGTACAGAAGGAAATGGCCTGGAATTGGTAGCAATGGTGGCTCCGATGACGGCTAGTCAACTTGGCGACGCAGGCTTTCGCAAAGATTACGCATTAAAATATGCCTACAAAACGGGCGCGATGGCTAATGGAATTGCTTCGGAAGCCTTAATTACTGAAATGGGTAAAGCACAATTACTAGGCTCTTTCGGTGCCGCAGGATTAGTTCCTCAACGCGTACTACAGGCGATTGAAACTATTCAGCAAGCTTTACCAACACAAAGCTACGCGTTTAATCTGATTCATAGTCCGACGGAAGAAGCATTGGAAGCTGGCGCTGTGAAACTGTATTTAGAACATGGTGTACGTGTAGTAGAAGCATCGGCTTATTTAAGATTGACACCGTACATCGTGCAGTATCGAGCGGCCGGATTACGAAGAGATGCAGCAGGTAATATTTTGATTGAAAATAAAGTTATTGCCAAGGTATCTCGTAAAGAAGTAGCGACACATTTCATGCAACCGGCACCAGAAAAAATGTTGCAGCAATTGGTCGATCAAGGAAAAATAACGACGGAACAAATGGCACTTGCTCAGGAAGTTCCGATGGCGGATGATATTACGGTAGAAGCAGATTCGGGAGGGCATACAGATAATCGTCCTCTAGTAGCTTTGTTGCCTTCGATCATTCGATTGCGAGATGATATTCAAGCGGAGCGTGGCTACGCGAAACTGATTAGGATCGGTGCTGCTGGTGGAATTTCTACGCCAGCTTCAGCGCTTGGTGCTTTTATGATGGGGGCGGCTTATATCGTAACCGGTTCGGTGAATCAAGCTTGTGTAGAAGCGGGAACTTCGGAGCACGTTCGAAAGTTATTGGCTAACGTAGCGGCTACGGATGTAATGATGGCACCGGCGTCAGATATGTTTGAAATGGGCGTTGAGTTGCAAGTTTTAAAACGAGGAACTTTATTTGGACCACGGGCAAAGAAGCTCTACGACTTTTATATGCGCTACGAATCTATCGACGAAATTCCAGCGAAGGAACGGCAAAATTTAGAACAACGCGTTTTCAAGAAACCACTAGAGGACATCTGGCAAGCTTGTATCCAATTTTTCCAAGAAAGAGATCCACATCAGATCGAACGCGCGAAGGATAATCCTCGTCGCAAGATGGCACTTATTTTTAGATGGTATTTGGGCTTATCTTCCAACTGGGCAAATGCTGGTACGGAAGGTCGTAATTCCGACTACCAAATCTGGTGCGGTCCGTCGATGGGCGCATTCAATGATTGGGTAAAAGGGACTTATTTGGAGGCTTACGAAAACCGAAAAGCAGCAGATGTAGCCGAACAAATTATGAACGGTGCGGCTTACCTTTATCGGATTCAATATTTGCGAGATCAAGGTTTGGTTTTACCAAATACTTGGAGCCACTTTGTGCCAGCAGAAAAATTACAAGCAGTATAATAATTACTTTGAAAATAAATAAGCAGGAAGCGATGTTCATGAAAATGGGCATCGCTTTTTTAGTAGCATTAAATTTTTTGATCAAAAACCAAGTACTTGAATTGCTTTTTCAAAACCGGGCTTTAACGGTGCAAAAATATGCGTTTCTTTTTCTTGAGCGGGATGTTTAAAACTGAGGTGAGAAGCGTGTAAGAGCATTCTAGGAATTCCTAAATTAGTATCAAAATATTTGTTGTGTTTAACGTCGCCATGTTTCTTGTCTCCAATAATAGGATGACGAAGATGCGAGAAATGTCGGCGAATTTGATGCCACCTTCCCGTTTCAGGACTAGCTTCTACCAAAGAATAACGAGCAGTAGGATAGCGGCTAATCGCTTCAAAAATTTCTGTTTCTCCGAGCTTACTAAAATGGGTTACCGCATCTTGTTTAGTAGTCCCTCTCGAATTAACTAAAGGATAATCAATCGTTCCTTCCGCTTCGACGTAGCCCCTAATAATGGCCAAATATTTTTTCTTGATTTGCTTGTTGCGGAGTTGCTCCGAAAAATAACTAGCAGCAGCACTGGTTTTTCCAAAAACGAGTACCCCAGAAGTCCCCCGATCCAAGCGATGAACCGGATAAATACGTTGGTTGATTTGATCGCGCAAAAGCTGTAATACAAAACGGGTATCCTCACTAATATTCGTGCGATGCACGAGCATACCACTAGGTTTATTGATCGCCACAAAGTGCTCATCCTCTAGCAAGATGTGGAAAGGGGTAGTTTTTGACATTTGTGGGTGCTATTTTTTCCAATACTTAAGGTAACAAATTTGTCAGTATTGTTTTCAAAAACCGTGCGACCATAGTCTTTTTGTAGCTATTTTTCTGCAAAAAATAGTAGTCGCAACTTAAAATTTACCACAAAATGCCTCAATGCCTCTTTGATTATTGCTTCCTTTTATCTCAAAAATGGCATAAAGGGACAACGATCTTATTTTTTAGCTTGATTATTGCTAAATTTTTATCATATCATGCTTCCTAGCAAGCACTTCTATAAATAAAGTAATAAATTTGTCTTGAGAGATACATTCTATTCCATAAGAAAAACAAGTTGACAATATGCTCAAATTAAAAAGCCTACTAAAGAGCAAGCGCATACAATGGCTGACCAGCTACCTGTGTGCATTCTTATTCCTAACGAGTGTTACTAATTTATCTGCTCAACCTTCCATCGCACGCGAATGGAATGAATTACTCTTAGAGGCAATTCGGAGTGACTTTGCCAGACCTACCGTACACGCTAGAAATTTATTCCACTCTTCCGTAGCAATGTATGATGCCTGGGCGGTTTATGATGAAACGGCGGAAACTTTCTTCTTAGGAAAAACGGTGGATGGGTTTACTTGTCCCTTTGATGGGATATTACCACCCAAAGATTTAGAAATTGCTAGGGAAGAAACAATGAGCTACGCGGTTTATCGACTGTTGAAGCACCGTTTCAAAAACTCTCCGAATGCCTTTCAAACCTTAGCAGCTTTTGATGCAAAATTTATCGAACTGGGATACATTGAGGCTTATACCTCTACGGATTACAGTAGTGGAAATCCTGCGGCTTTAGGTAATTACCTTGGAGAATATTTAATCAACTTTGGAATGCAGGATGGTGCCAATGAAGAAATGGGATACAGCAATACCACTTACGCAGCGATCAATCCTCCCTTAATTACGAACTTCGCGGGGAATCCTAATTTGCAAGATCCAAATCGGTGGCAACCTTTGACCTTGAGTTTATTTATTGATCAAGCAGGAAATCCTATTCCTTTTAATACACCTCCTTTTTTAAGTCCAGAGTGGGGGCAAGTTTCTCCTTTTGCCCTGTCGGCAGATGATTTAACGGTTTATCAACGCGACGGTTTCGATTATTGGGTGTATCACGATCCAGGTGTGCCACCTTATTTGAATATGGCAGATCCTACCGATGCGCTTTCGGAAGAATACAAATGGAATTTTGCCTTAGTGGCTTTGTGGTCTGCTCACATGGACCCCGACGATGGCGTGATGTGGGACATTTCCCCCGGCGCATTGGGTAATATTCAAGAATATCCTTCAACGATGGAAGGCTTGCATGATTTCTTTGACGAACTAGAAGGTGGTGATCCAAGCATTGGTCATCCTTTGAATCCTACTACGGGACTTCCTTATGAAACTCAAATGGTACCTCGTGGAGATTATACCCGTGTATTAGCAGAATTTTGGGCAGATGGTCCAGAGTCTGAAACACCACCGGGACATTGGTTTACCATCCTCAACTATGTCAATGATCACCCCGCAACGGAAAAGCGTTTTCGCGGAGTAGGGCCCGTGATTGACGATTTAGAATGGGATGTGAAAGCTTATTTTGCAATGGGTGGTGCGGTACATGATGCTGCCATTTCGGCTTGGGGCGTAAAAGGTTGGTACGATTACCTACGGCCTATCTCTGCCGTTCGATCCATGGCTGATCGAGGACAATCTACAGACAGTAATTTACCCAATTACGATCCTGCGGGGATTCCTTTGTATCCTGGCAAAATAGAATTAGTGACAGCGGGTGATCCTTTAGCAGGAGCGAATGGCGAACACATAGATAAGATTAAAGTCCTTGCTTGGCGTGGACCAGATTATATTACGAATACAGCTACGGACAAAGCGGGGGTTGGTTGGATTCTTGGAGAAAACTGGTGGCCATATCAGCGACCTACTTTTGTTACGCCTCCGTTTGCGGGCTACGTATCGGGGCACTCTACTTTCTCTCGTGCGGCAGCAGAAGTGATGGAACGTTTGACGGGTGATGCTTTTTTTCCGGGAGGAATGGGAGAATTTGACGTACAACAAAATGAGTTTTTAGTTTTTGAAGAAGGGCCTAGTGTAAGTTTCACCTTGCAATGGGCAACCTATAGAGATGCTTCTGACCAGACGAGTCTTTCTCGAATTTGGGGTGGTATTCATCCTCCAGTAGATGATCTTCCGGGGAGATTGATGGGAGAAAGTATCGGTATTGACGCTTTTGAGTTGGCAGAGTCTTATTTTTATCGAGATGAAGATATGGATGGCGTTTATAACTATCTCGATTGCGATGACAACGATGCGACAAGCTATCCAGGAGCACCAGAGCTTTGTGATGGTAAAGACAACGATTGCAACGGTTCAATCGACGATGGCTTACCGTTGAATACTTATTATTTGGATGCGGACAATGATGGTTTTGGAAATGTTGCAGTGACGGTTGACACTTGCTTGGCTACTGCACCTGCAGGCTACGTGGCTAACGCTTCGGATTGTGATGATGATGATAACTTAGTTAACGAAGATGCTTTTGAAATTTGTGATGGTATTGATAACGATTGCAACGGCTTGATTGATGATGGTTTGATGTTGAATAGTTACTATTGGGACGAGGATAATGATGGCTATGGAAATCCTGCAATTATTCTGGATACCTGCTTGAGTACCGCACCGATAGGTTACGTTACGAATGCTTTAGATTGTGATGACAATAATGAAATGATTAATCAGGATGCTACGGAAATATGCGATGGTATTGATAATGACTGTAATGGTTTGGTGGATGATGGACTGACGCTTTATCGGTATTATGTTGATGGAGATAATGATGGTTATGGAAACGATGCAATTTTTATGGATACTTGCCAGAGTACTCCACCGCCGGGATTCGTAGTTGACTTTAGCGATTGCGATGATAATAATCCTGTGATTCATCCGAACGCGCGTGAAACGGCAGACAACAACATTGACGAAGATTGTACGGGCGTAGATCTGTACTTATTGACAAAACTGTTTCCAAATCCAGTTCGCGAAAACTTAATTGTACACTATAATCATACGGGGACTTTGATGGTGCAGATTATCGACCTGCGTGGACGAATCAATTTGTCCGGACAATTTACTTTTTATGAAAATAATGCGAGTATTGATTGTAGCAGTCTGCCAAACGGTGTTTATATCGTTCGGTTATTAGAAAATGACGGTAAGCAAATCTTTGCGGAAAAAATTATAAAAAATTAGGAAGATTTAGTCTAAAACAACTTCTTCAAGAAAAAATCTTAACAAGGTCACAGAATTGGGCTAATGCTAAAGACAAGCGTTAGCCCTTTTTGATTTGATTTTAAGCACTAATAAGAGAAGCTTATCGAGTAATAAAAATAAATGGAAGGAAATTCCAGGATACCTTGCACCCAAACAAAAATAGGTTATACCCGATACTATTAGGTATAACTTATACTTGTAGGTACAAATTTGAGCGTAGAAAAATGAGGAAAAAATGCTACGGAAAGAAAATAAAAATAGAATTCTGGGAGGATATCTTACGGGATAACATCCGAAAGAAGCGTACTAATCTACGCTTCCAAATTTCTGCTTTCTATAAACTGCCTTTAAAATAGTAGCTCTACGTTTTACAGAAGGCTTAGTGTATTCTTTTCTGCTTCTCAATTCATTGATCACACCCGTTTTACGGTGTTTGTTCTTGTAACGCTTGAGTGCACGATCAATTGACTCGCCTTCTTTAACTTCGATAATTAGCATAAGCTTGTATGATTATAAAATATTAAAATTAACTTTTATGTAATGTTATTTAAAGTAGTGCTGTTTGCTAGAAAGATTTAAAACAAAAAAATCAGTATAAATAAACTCAATATAGAGGAAACCAGACCTTTAGATAAAAACGGTTACGAAAGGGTAATAAGTTCGTATCTGTGATCCTGTAATTACACTGAAATTAATGATTTTTACTTTCAAGCGCTTTCCGTAAAGCGAACCTTACTTCAAAATTGATCGCAAAGATAGGGTTTTTATTTAAAAAATGTAAATCAAATTTAAATTTGATTTACGCAAAACTTAAGTTTTTATGACTTTACAGGTTTTTTGCTGCTATTGAACCCTCTTGATAGCTTATTTTTAGCTCAAAGTAACCAATTCTTTGAGGGTTGTATCATCTAAATCTCCAATCCAGCTTTCTCCCGTTGAGACCGTCAAACTGGCTAATTCTTTCTTACTGAGTAATAACTCATTGATTTTTTCTTCGAAAGTCGCCTGTGTAATGAAGCGATGAACCATCACATTATTTTGTTGGCCAATTCGATACGCTCGATCCGTCGCTTGGGCTTCTACCGCTGGATTCCACCACAAATCGTAATGAATAACGTTACTTGCCGCCGTAAGATTCAGGCCAGTTCCACCCGCTTTCAAAGATAAGATCATGACCCGCGTTGCACGATTATGTTGAAAAGTATCTACCATTTTATCCCGTTTTTTGCGCGAAACGCCTCCGTGCAGAAAAGGGACTTCGAGCTGAAACGCTTCTTGCAAAAGCTCAGCGATCAGTTTGCCCATTACTTGATATTGGGTAAAAATGAGTGTTTTTTCGCCTTGTGCTAAAATTTGTTTCATGATCTCGAGCAGCATGACCGACTTGCCAGACAAATTCGCATCAGTAGCTCCTTTTTTCAAAAATTGTTTGGGATGATTACAAATTTGTTTGAGGGCCGTTAGTAGTTTCAAGACCAACCCACGTCGAGCAATTCCCTCGGCTTGCGCAATTGTTTGGAGGGTGGAATCAACAACGTTTTGATAAAGCGCAGATTGGGTTGCGGTGAGGTGACAAAATTGATCTTTCTCAATTTTATCGGGAAGATCTTTGATAATGCTACGATCCGATTTGAGTCGCCGTAAAATAAAAGGTTGGGTAATTTTTCTAAACCGATCCAATTGTTGTTGATCTCGATCAACTTCTATGGGTTTGGCAAAATCTTTTTTGAATTTCGCTAAGCTACCGAGATAACCTTTATTCGCAAAATCAAAAATACTCCAATATTCACTCAATCGATTTTCCACGGGTGTACCACTCATCGCAATTTTAATATTGGCTTTGAGTTGTTTAATGGCTTTGGCTTGTGTCGCCGTTGGATTTTTGATATTCTGAGCTTCGTCGATGGCAATCAGTTGCCAATGTTGTTTTTTTAAAATTGCTAAGTCGCTTCTGACGACACCATACGTGGTAATTAGCACTGTTGCTCGTACCATCGGTGCTAAATCTCGCTTGCTGCCATGATAAATGTGTGGAATAATATCGGGGGCAAACTTTTTTATTTCCTTTTCCCAATTAGTCAAGAGGGTGGTAGGAACGACAATCAACGCTTTCTTTTTTGCCAAAAGACCTTCTTCCTGAAACTTTAACAAGGTAGTAATGACTTGTAAGGTTTTTCCTAAACCCATATCGTCCGCAATCAAACTGCCAAAACCAAGGTTTGCATTTTTGTACAACCACTGATAGCCACTGAGTTGATAAGGGCGCAAGATAGCTCGGAGTCCAGTCGGAAGGTCAACCTCCTCAGGCTGTCGGAGCCGATCAAGTAATTTTTTCAACTTTTGATCCAATTTGACTTTCGCCCCTTCGTAGTCTTCGGTAAGTGCAATTTGTAAGAGTTGATTTGTCGCTAAAGGCGGAGGATCGTTGAGTTGTTTGAGGAGGAGTTGGATTTCATTTTCATCAAAGAAAACGTACTGATCATTGAGCTTGACGATCCCTGAAAATTTTTGTACCAGTGCTAAAAATTCCTTCTGATTCAATAATTGATCGCCGACGGCTATTTGCCATTGAAAACCTAAAATTTCATCCATGTTGAGTAGCGATGCTTTTTGTATTACCCCAGTCTCCCCTTCGGTGGAAATCGCAACGGATAATTTGGGGCGCAAGAGTTTTTGTAAAGCTTTGGGTAATAAAACCTTAATACCAAATAAGCGAATGGTCGGTAGAATTTTAAAGAGGATTTGCGCAAAACTATCGGGATTAAAAAGTAGTGGTTTTTCTCCTTTGGCAGCTACTAAGTCGCTGATTTGTGGAAAGTATTCCGCCAACATTGCCAAGTCTCGTAAAACGGCTAAACGGATTTCTTGGTATTTTTTGTGGGACAATAAGCTGCCCAGCGAAATCAAATCCGCTAAGGGTTTAGTCTTATCCTGTACGGAAAGTTTTACTTCAAATCCTTCTTCCTCTTCGTCGATTTGTACCACTGGCACAAACTGTTTTTTTGCAATGGCGTATTTGTGTAACCACAGTTGAATTGCCGCAGGATATTCTCGTTCTTCTTGCTCTGGGAATTGTACGACTGCGCCATTAAAAAATAAATGACCGACTTTATGTTCTCGAAATCGACTATTGATATTATGATGCGTTTTGATCGAGTGGTTGAGGAATAAGGCAAGAACTGCCATGATCTTATCTTCCTCAATGGGTTCTACAACTTCTTTTACTTTTTTGTAAAAAAGTAAATCGGGCGAGACAATGGAATTAATGCCCGTTTGAATGGATCGGACAATAGGGTTGAGGTTCGCTGGAATCCAACGAACTTTATATCGTCCTTTTTGTACTTCCAGCAATTGCGGTAAATACGCCGAGTGTTGTGCTAATTGCTCCGCAAAGCGATAAATCAAACTAATACTTTTGAGTGGCGGAGAAAATTGTTTGATACTGGCTAGAGGAATTTGTTTTAGCCAAGTAACAAAAGTGGGTAATTCGTCAAATACAAAAAGGGCGTTTCCGGTAGTATCTCGAAATTGTGCCGTCAAAAAGTCTAACTCTGTGTCAAGCAAAAGCTCTACTGCCTCGATGGGATCGAGGTGAGTAGGATCGTGAAAAAACTCGGCAACTTTATGCTTAGCGCGAGTCGCTTTGGTTACAGAAGTATAGCCTTTTTTCAAAATCGCTTTGAAATCGCCGACGGGATAAAAAACAGGTTTATCCGTCAAGATAGCCATCAAGTCTTCCTGGCAGTTTGGAATTTGTGAAAAATCCAATTGATCATAAACATCATCGTCCCACTTGATGGTTGTTTTCTCTAAAGAAAAATCTTGCTGTAAATCGGTTAGCGTAAGCGTTGGAATCTCTTTTTGTGCCTCCGTCGCGTAACCAATTTCCTCTAAACCTTGAAACAAATTAAAATCGTGCAATTGAAAAACTAAGAAGGGGTTTTGATCAATTTCATTGGCAATCAAATACAAGACAGCAGCCATGTGTTTGCAAGGAACAGCCCAATCGGGACAGGAACAGCGGCCTTCTAAATCTTCCCAAGTATTTGGAAAAATATCAATGCCAATACGTTGACAAACATCGTGCAGGGCAATGGGCAAACTTCGATTCAATAACTGAGAAAGGTATAAAGGATTGGAAGTTACGATCTCAATAATAGCCGATTTTTCATTGCTAGTAAAAGTAGGAATGACAAAATCGACTTGGTACGGACTGCGTCGAGAACCTTGCACTTTGGCCGTAATTTTGGAACCATTGATGTGAATTTCTTTGACTAAACCTTTATTGGCATAGGTTCTCCCACGGGGCAAGCGATTTGAATAATCAATATCTGCTAAGGCGTTTAGCCACTGTTTTCCCCACCATGTATTTCCATATGATTTTCTCATGATTGCACAAAAGCTTATCTAGATGTATTTTCTTTGAACTACCAGTAGGTTTCTATTGTTCAGAATACTTATTAGGTATAGAAATTATTTGACAAGTTAAGTACTATTCCTTATTATCCCATGAAGTTTTTAAACAACTTCATCGTAAAATAACGTAATCCAATCCTTACAAGCTAAGTCATTACATATGAAACTCAATATTCAAGATACTTTTAACCAAGAATTGCCTGCTGATCCAAACCGTAACAATACGAGAAGACAAGTTGAAGGAGCGTGCTATTCTTTTGTTACCCCTAAGCAAACGGCAAAACCTCAGTTGGTACACGTGGCGCAAGAAGTAGCCGAAATGATTGGTTTAAGCGAAGAAGATACACAATCGGAAGCATTTTTAGCAGTATTTTCGGGGAATACGGTATGGGCAGGTACGGATCCGTATGCGATGTGCTACGGTGGTCATCAATTTGGTCATTGGGCGGGACAGCTTGGCGATGGACGAGCGATCAATTTAATGGAAGTCGTCCATCAGGATTTGCGTTGGACGTTACAACTAAAAGGTGCGGGAGAAACGCCATATTCTCGGAGTGCGGATGGTCTAGCAGTATTGCGTTCTTCGATTCGAGAGCACCTTTGTAGTGAAGCGATGTATCATTTAGGTGTGCCGACTACTCGGTCGTTATCTTTGATGTTATCGGGAGATCAAGTTTTGCGAGATATGATGTACGATGGGAATTCAGCTTATGAACCCGGGGCAATTGTTTGTCGAGTAGCACCGAGTTTCCTTCGATTTGGTAGCTTTCAAATATTTGCAGCGCGGCAAGATAACGCGACGATGCAGCGATTAGCAGATTACACTATTAAACATTTTTATCCTGAAATTAAACTCGGAAAACGGGAGTCGTACATTCAATTTTTTGGAGCGGTGGCGCAACGGACTTTGAAGATGATTGTTCATTGGCAACGAGTAGGATTTGTACACGGAGTGATGAATACAGATAATCTCTCGATTCTAGGCTTAACGATCGATTATGGTCCATACGGATGGCTAGAAGGCTATGATCCAGATTGGACTCCGAATACGACGGATCGACAATTTAGAAGATACCGTTTTGGGCAGCAAGCAGAAATTGCTTTGTGGAATTTATACCAATTAGCGAATGCCCTTTATCCATTGATTGAGGATACGAAGCCTTTAGAATCTGCACTAGAGGCCTTTAAAGAAAATTACCAACAGGCATATTTACAGATGATGCGAGAAAAGTTAGGATTGAAGGAAGCCTTGGCAGATGATAATGGTTTGATTGCGAAATTAGAGACAAACTTGCAGTTAACGGAAACGGATATGACTATTTTCTTTCGCAACCTATCAAACGTTAAGAAAAAAAGTAAAATAGACGAAGGAACGGAGTTTCTAGCACCAGTTAGGGACGCCTTTTATCATCCCGAAGAATTGGAAGATAGTATTTTGGATAAGTGGAGAGAATGGTTCGGTTTCTACGTTGCTCGCTTGAGTATAGAAACGGTTTCGGACGAAGAACGGAAGGACGTGATGAACAAAAGTAACCCTAAATACGTACTTAGAAACTATATGGCACAATTAGCCATTGACGCTGCGACGGCAGGAGATTACAGTTTGGTAAATGATTTACACGAGTTATTGAAAAAACCTTATGCGGAGCAAGTAAACCAAGAAAAATGGTTTGCTAAAAGACCGGAATGGGCAAGAGATAAGGTAGGTTGTTCGATGCTTTCGTGTAGTTCTTAGCTACTTCTTAGCTTGCTGGAGAGGGAAAGATGAAAAGTTTAGCGCTAGATTGTTTATCTTGATTTATTTTTCAAAACAACTTCCTTTGCGTAGCGGTGAACTTTTTTAAGCAAAAAGATGAAAAAAAGAGTACAGCTTCTTCTCCTAACGTTGTTGGTCACCAGCACCATTATTGCGCAAATCAAACCCGTTTTTGTACCCGAAGACGTTCAATCTAATGATATTCAAGAAGGATGTTACTGTAAACCTGGCGTGAGATACCGATCTCCTTCGAAAGGAATAAGACTCAATTATGGTTTGATCAGTGAAGGTCGTTTTCGAGAGGATAATACTCTGTTTTCTCCTTTTAGTAATTACAACAGTTTTCAACATTTAGAGTTTGATATCAAAATTCCCATTATTATTAAAGATGATTTTAAGTTATTATTGGGTTATAAATATTTCACAGAATTTTTTTCGTTTGATCAATTTGGCTTAGACTATACGGAAGTTTTTCAGCATTTGGGGAAAGTATCTTTAAAGAGTAACTCGTATTCTTTAATCATCTCAAAACCAATCAATGCAACCCAGTACATGGCTTTACGGTTCCGTTATAGTGCGAATGGAGATTACGAAGGATGGACTGCTTTTGAAAATAAATATTCAATTTATAAAGTTCTTGGCATTTACGCGTTCAAACCTAACGAAGATTTGGAATGGGCGATTGGACTTAATATTTCAAAAAGTTTTAGGCGAACCAATTTTTTACCTTTTCTCGTTTATAATAAAAACTTTAGTAAACGGTGGGGAATGGAAGCTATCTTTCCTGGCTACATTTATGGAAGATACAATATCGGCGAAGAAGATATCCTGCTATTTGGAGCACAGTATGGCAGTCGAAGTTACCGAATCGACTTAGAAGGGGCTGATCGAAAATCTTTAGCCTATGCTTATAATCATTCAGAGTTATTAGTGTCAACTGTTTTTGAACACCAATTTATTCCTTGGGTTTGGGGAAATTTAAAACTAGGTTATCAAATTAATTTTAGTAGCGACTTCGAATCAAGAAGTGATAGTGCCGCAAGCTTCAATGCCGAACCAACCAATGGCATTTACTTTCAAGTCGGTCTGTTTGTTTCTCCTCCTAGAGATTAACAGGAAACTTATTTTTACTTGACTCTTTTTTCAAGACACTCTTTATGCTCTTCGTTTGAAGAGCATAAAAGTTGTTTAAAGTAACTTCTTTTAATGAAAGTAGATTGTTTTTTCATTAAAAATATTTTTTTGCAACCAAAGCACTGAGATAATCAAATTAAAAGTATAAATTACTCCTCATTCGTATACGTTCTGTAGAGAAAATTAATTGCAAAATAAAAATTGAGTCTTTACTCAAAATAAAAGCATATCGCCTTTTAGAGAACGTACTATCCTATATCACTCCACATATTACCATTCTCTCAAAAAGCGATTCCGCTATTTAGCCTAATTAACTCATTGAAGTTTTTTTACTTCTAAACCTAAAAATCTATTATGAAAAAAATTACACTATTTTTTAGCGCTATGTTTTTTTTGGTTACCAGCTATGGTCAGTTGTCCTTGCAGACGGGAACCACCAACTACAATATTAACTTCAACGGAACGGTGTCGGGTGTCAATTCGGGTGCCTATGCTGGAACGGGATTCTCCAACAGTCCTAGCAGTGGTCAATTGGATGCGGATGCTTGGTCGACTACGGGATTTAGTGATGGTGCCAAAAACTTTGGTACCGCAAGAACGTCAGGTGATCACGCACGTGGTTTTAGTACGGGGAATGTTTCCTCGGGCGGTCTTTACAGTTTTGACGTCGGAAGTGGAAATCGTGCCTTAGGCGTACAACCCACAGGAAGTGATTGGACTCCTGGTACGATTACCCTGAAAATTGTTAACAACTCTAATGCCGTTGTAACCAGCATGAATTTGAGCTATACGATCTATAGTCGAAATGATCAGAGTAGAGCATCCACTTTCAATCTATCCCATTCTACCAATAACTCGAGTTATACAACTGTAGCTGCGGCGAACTATACTTCGCCGCAAGCGTCGGGGAATAGTAATTGGACAAGCACGAATCGCAGTACCCAAATTGGAGGATTGAGTCTTGATCCAGGCGCGGCTTTTTATATTCGTTGGTCTAGCAGTGATGCGGGCGGAAGTGGAAGTCGAGATGAGTTAGCGTTAGATAATATCGCTATTACCACGACCTCGTCGGGTGGCGGCGGTAATGGTGGCGGTGGCAATACTGGTTATTATGCTAGTATTGGTAACGAAACGTGTGGAGATTTGAAAACGGCTTTATACAATTTGATTAAAGGTCATTCTAAAAAAAGTTACAGTAGTTTGTGGACACATTACAAAACGACGGATGATCGTCGCAACGATTCCAATACCAAAACGATTATTTGGGATATGTATTCTGATAATCCAACGGGTTCAGAAAATGAATTTTCTTTAGGTTCCGACCAATGTGGAACTTTTGCGGGAGAAGGGAGTTGCTACAATCGAGAACATACTTTTCCAAAATCCTGGTGGGGAGGTAGTACGAGTCCTTCTCAGTACACAGATATCTTTACCGTAGTTCCATCGGATGGTTGGGTGAATAGTGTCCGTAATAATTATCCTTACGGAGAAGTGTTAGCGGGTACGGAAAATCAAATTACGAATAATGGCTGTAAGTTAGGAAACTCTGCAATTCCTATTTCAGGATATACCGGGAAAGTATTTGAACCAATTGATGCTTATAAAGGAGACTTGGCGCGCGGTTATTTTTACATGGCTACTCGTTATGAAAATGTGATTGCGGGTTGGGAAAATATAACAGTCGAGTCTAACGCCGTATTGGATGGTAGCTCTTTTCCCGTTTACGAGCCGTGGGTAATTGATATGTTGATTGATTGGCACAATAGCGACCCTGTAAGTCAGAAAGAAATAGATCGGAATGAAAGTATTTTTGGAATTCAAGGAAATCGTAATCCTTTTATTGATCATCCAGAATACGTTGATTTGATTTGGGGAAGTTGTGGTGGTAACAATGGCGGCGGTACGCCAACCGTTTTACACGAAGCTTATTTTGAAACAGGCTGGGATGGATGGTCTGATGGCGGTGGAGATTGTGCGCGTACGAGTAGCTCAAGATCACCACAAGGAAACTACTCTATTTATATTCGAGATAATTCCGGTTCTCGTTCAGCGATGACTTCGCCTAGTTTTGATTTAAGAGGTTACAATTCCGTCAAAGTAGATTTTAGTTTTTATGCATACAGCATGGAAACGAACGAAGATTTTTGGATGAGTTACTATAATGGAAGTAGCTATCAAGTAGTAAAAGCTTATAAACGGGGAACCGACTTTAACAATGGTAGCGTTTATAATTTTAGTATCACGATTGATGACAACAATTACAATTTTGTTTCTAATGCTAAATTTAGATTTCAGTGTGATGCGAGTAGCAATGCAGATTTGATTTACATGGATGAAATAGTCATCACGGGAGTACCTGCTGGAAATGCTTATCAAGCCAATTTAACACCCGCACCAACAGCAGTTGCAAATGCTACGGATAAAAATGTAACCGCGCTAGAGGAGACAACGAAGATGGAGCAACGGGAGCAGCTTAGCACTAACCTTGTAACCATTTATCCAAATCCGGCGAACGACTTTGTTTTCATTGATTTGAAAGAAGTTAATGCATCGATCGTTACGATTGAAATGTATAATTTAACGGGACAACAAGTATTACCTAGTACTCGCGTTGCGACGGGCGGTATTTTACAAAAAGAACTTACAACGCTTCCAAGTGGGATGTATTTCTTGCGTGTGATAGATGCACACCAAGTGCTTAAAACCGAAAAAATATTTGTGAAGTAAGCAATTACAGAACAGCTAATTTTTTTAAATAAAGTCTAATAACAATGGGCGTGGTTTTACAAAATGTAAGATCACGCTCATTATATTGAAGCTCATCTTTTAGTGGTAAATAGTATTTTAAAATAGGTAGATGATTGACCTGCCTGCCGGCAAAGCTAGGCTTGGATGAGATAGACTTCCAATATTTCAGCTAATTTTTTTCACCGTAGTTACGGCTACGAAAAAAATGAAGCTTCCTCTTGAAAACGAAGTGCATACTAGTTAATTTCAACCCCCATTTTTAAACAACTTCATAATTTCAAACTATAAATACTGCTCGTGGCAACAAGTTCGCTTAAGAACTGTTACTCTATAGTAAGTGCTAAGCTAAGTTCAAGCACTTATTTATCTTTTCAAAATAATTAATAAGCATGATTGATAAAAATACTTTTCCCCACGAATTAAATTTACCAGTTGTTGCCGCGCCTATGTTTTTAATTTCGGGGCCAGAGCTCGTTCTTGCGTGTTGCAAAAATGGTATTGTAGGTACTTTTCCGGCGTTGAACCAACGTACGAGCGAAGGCTTTGAAGCGTGGCTCATTGAAATCAAAGAAGGCTTAGCGGCTTTCGAAGCAGAAACGGGTAAAAAAGCAGCGCCGTTTGGTGTGAACTTAATTGTCCATCCTACAAATCCTAGGCTAGCCGCAGATTTGGCACTGTGCAAGAAACACGAAGTTCCTTTAATTATTACTTCGCTTGGCGCAGTTTCTGAATTAGTAGAAACGGTACATAGCTACGGTGGTTTAGTTTTTCACGATATCATCAAAAAACGCCACGCAGAGAAAGCAGCGGAAGCTGGCGTAGATGGATTAATTCTTGTCTCTGCGGGAGCAGGTGGTCACGCAGGAACCATTAATCCGATGCCACTCGTAACCGAGATCAAAAGCTTTTTTAAGAAAACAATTCTCTTGTCTGGCTGTATCAGTACGGGAAGAGATGTTGCCTCTGCTTTACAAATGGGCGCAGATTTAGCGTACATGGGAACGCGTTTTATCAATACGGAAGAAAGTAAAGCTCCAGCAGCTTATCGCCAAATGATAATTGATAGTGGAGCAAGTGATATTGTGTATACGGCGGCAATCTCTGGCGTAGCAGCGAATTTTCTTCGACCTAGTTTAGAAGCGATGGGCATCGGTCCAGAAATGTGGGCAAGAACAAAAAAGGTGAACTTTGGGGAGGAATTAGCCGTACAAGAAGATGAAGCAAAAGCTTGGAGTACCATTTGGTCGGCAGGACAAGGTGTGAGTACAATCCATGATTCTGTTTCGGTCGCGGCATTAGTGGCGCAACTTAAAGCGGAATTTATCACTGCCATCGAAGCACAAGGTAAATATTTAGATGTTTATCGTTGAACAAATGGTAAGCTTATCCTTTTTATAGCTAGGCGCAGATGATGCTCTAAGTGATTACTTGGGCTGTATGAGCTATCGATTTAAACAACTTTATATTTTTTATTAAAAGAAAGTATTGCAGCCCAGTACTTCCCCTTGTTTATCGTCACGGCAACTACAGCTGCATAAATTCTGAAAAGAATTTACCGCTTGCGATCGGTTTTGCGTTTAAATATATTTTACAAGGTAGTGATACAGAAATTATCCAAACCTCCATGTCCAAACTGAAAGCAGTGGCAACCAATATGGGAGAATCTCCTTGGCGACGATTATCGACTACGCGAGCGATGAGTGGTATGGTACAAATTTATCAACAAAGATTTGAGCAAGATAATCTGACAATATCCGTAATGAACAATCAAAAAACCAAGCGTAAAAATTTCCTTTCTAGGTTAGTTAATCGACTGACCATCAAGAAAAATAATGTCGCAGGAACGAGGCGATACGAAAAGGGGAAAATACATTATGTACGCAAGAAAAGAGGGAGTATTTTTCATCAATGGTGGCATTCAATTCAGTCGGGATTGCGCTCAATCATCTTAGCAGATATTTTATTAGAAAAAGAACTTCGGTAGTTTTTGAAGAGCTTAATGAATAGTTTGCACAAAAAAAATACTTGTTCTTATGGGGAACAAGTATTTAAGTAGTTCGCAAAATTAAATTAACTAATAACTTGAAAGCCTTTTAAGCTTCTACTTCGTTAAAAAGCCTCGCCAATGCTCCGGCATTGTCTGTGTTTTTTGCCTCGTTTAAGCTCAAAATTCTTTTCAACTTATTGTAAACTCAATTTGCGCGAACTACTTAAGTACCAATACAAATTATTTTACTTATTAACTTGCATCATCTTTTGACCAGTCTTTTCGTTACTCAAAGCCTTCCTAAGCAAAGGCTTAGGGCGGTTTTCGTGCCTCAATACTGATCAAAATCTAACACAATTTAATG
>JBGCFY010000014.1:0-8620 GCA_045110315.1 Saprospiraceae bacterium | reverse complement strand
GCCTTCCTAAGCTAAGACTTAGGGCTTTTCGCGCCTCGATACTGTCCAAAATTTAACGCAATTTAATGGTGAAATAATTTTGTCTTAGTACTTAGCAGCGTTTTGTTTTATTAAAAAATCAGCCATTTCTTGGGGATATTTTCCTGCTAAAGAAATGGCTGATTTTTTTGTGCCTCGATATTACTCAAAATCTGGCATAATTTAATGGCAATTTAATTTTGCTTTGCTAGTTGTTATTTTAGAATAGTGCGTCGTCCTTTCAGGATTGCTACTTTACTTTAACGTATCCGAACGAATACCCATTCCAAAAATAAATAAAATTAAAACCAAAAATAAAATGTGACCTTTCCCCTACCCTTGCGTATAAATATAGTACAAAGTGTTTTTAGGTAGTAATTTTTTCCTGTCAGGAGTATCCCGTTTTAGCTATTCAGCTACGTTTTCGATTGAGTTTACCAACGTTTTTACGAAAGTCATTTGAGATAAAGCCACCATACTTTAGCTCAAAATTATTTATTTGAATCATAGGTCACGCACCTATTGATTCTACAACTTTTATTTTATGAAAAAGAACATAAAACTAAAACCTCGGGAAACGATGGCTACCAATTCGGATTTTTACAACCTGTTTCGTCCCATCGCTCCGAGTATCGAAATCATTGGCAGAGTGGCACAAATCATTAGCGCATTGACGGAAGCCATCACGGTTTGGTACATTACGCAAAGTGAAATGGTAGGCACTTCAAAGTTTATTTCTATCCTCGTGTCTATCTTAGCAATGGTACTCGTGATCGCCATTTTAGAATTGGGCGGAAGAAAATTCTTACAAGTATTGACGAGAGCCATTATTTGGAAACGATTAAAAAATCCTTGGTACATTGCCTTGTTTTCTATCGTTACTACAGTTACGATCGGTATGGGAGTGCTCTCCTTTAATCTATCGACGAATGGTATTCATCATGCTTTTGTATCCAATGTCCCGACGATTCCCAACTTTGATGATTCAGATTTGAAAAGTGAATTCCGAAGTAATAAAAAAGAAATCACCAGTCAATTCGAAAAGGATTTTGATCGGCTTGATGTGAATTACAAAGATCGAATTAAGAATGTCAAGGAACAATATCAGGCACGGATAGATGCTACAGAAATTAAAGTTAAGCAGTATTTGCGAAAGTACAATAGCGGCGAAAAATGGGCGAAAAGTCAAGCGGATAAGTTTGCGAAAAAGGGTACTATTCTCAAAACGGAAAAGACGGCGATGATTGTCAAAATTCAGGAGGAACATACCAAATTGTTGACAGAAGCGCAGGCAGCTAGAGATCAAGCCCTCGTCGCCGAACGAGGTCGATTAAACGAAGCGACGCTGAAAGGAGAAACGGCGCTACTAAAAGTACATGGACATCAATCCAAAAAAGCTAACTTCTGGGGTTCACTGTTTTCTTTCTTTGTTGGCTTTAGTGTACTACTGGCTTTCATTTGTATTGTCAGTGTCGAGGTGTATCGGCGGGGTGCTGGCATCGAAGTGACCTACGAAGAAGAAGAAAAAGAAGAATCTATCCTGATGATATTTTGGCTGGGCTTAACGGCACGCTTCGATCATTTCTTTCGAAAACGGGTAGAGCGTTTTGCTAATATAACTACGCCAAGTCATCGGGCTAATGTTGTGGGATTTAATCCGCAGCGGAATTTAGTGACCAATGAGGCGCAACTAAATATGCAGCTGAATACCGAGGATAAAAAGAGCGAAGGAAGGCAGGAAAGATTCGATGGCTAAGGTTTCGATTGCTTCCCGAACTAAGTTAGTTGGCTAAGGGAAGCTAAGGTTTAGCAAATAAGAAATATTTGAAAGTATGCGATTTTTGGAAAAGCATTCGGAGTAGAATATTTCTTATTTCTTTCTTATTTTCAAAAGTAATTGTAGAGCATTGTTGGAGTGCCTCGTTTTTGTTTGTATCCCATTTTATTTAAATAGTAAGTTCTTGTAATTTTCCGTATTATTCGTAGGCGCTTCTTCTTCTTCTTCTTCTTCTTCTTCTTCTTCTTCTTCTTCTTCTTCAAAACTTAGAAAGCTATGATGGATATCTACCGCTTACCAATTTGCATAAAAGACACCTTCCTTATTCATAAAGGTACCAACTCTTTTGTTTAAATCTAATCTTCCTCCGGCAAAATTCGTTGCTCGCAAACCCAACTCTTGATAAATGCAAGCGGTAGCGGCAAAGTCCCAGATACTTCCTCCACCGATTTCTTTTTTTGGAAACTTCAACATACAAGCGGGACCATTTTCTAAGACGAGCATGGCATTCAAGACGGCACCTGCACCAGCAATTTCTTCGATGCTAGTTAGGTTCAATTGTGCCAGTTTTTCTTTTAACAAGCATTCTATTTCGCCCACTCGCGGAGTGTCTTTCAGCTTTCGATCGGTCACATAGCTTAAGTAGTTATTGGTAGGTTTTATTTCCCAAGGGCTGCCATTTTTAAAAGCACCATTATATTTGGTCGCATGATACAAGGTGTTCGTGCTCGGATCAAAGATAACGCCGATTTGTGGTGTTCCGTCTCTTGCGACTAAAGCAATCGATACCGAAAAGCCTGGTTGTTGATTAATAAAAGCAAGCGTTCCATCCATTGGATCAATACACCAAAAAAAATCTTTTTCAAATCGACTTCCATCGTCTTCCGTCTCTTCCGATAAAAGTGCTAAGTCGAACTTCTTGCAGCTCGGCCTTAAGTGAGCAAGAATTGTTGCTTCGCAGGCTTTGTCTACTTCTGTTACGACTTGCGAAGCATAGCTGGTTCCGCCTTGCTTTTTGACTACCGCTACGTTTTTATTACGATACTTTTGAATAACTTCTCCTGCGGAAAGAGCTGCCTTGATGGCAAGATTAGTAAGTGAGGTTAGATTCATTTTATAGCGGATTTGAACGCTTGTAGCTACTATTTCACGCAATTTTTAAGGAGGTAAATACGATGAATTGGTATCAATCCTATTGATAGTCTTTTTCTAGTGACCTTAATTCAAATGCTTGTACTTGTCCATTTATTGCTTCTTTAAATGCCTTGTTGACGACTCTTTTTCTTCCCGGGTTAAATCGATAAGCAATTAAATATAAGTCTTTCACCTTCAATTTTTGCAGTTCACTTTTTTGCTGTTCTTTGGTAAATTCAGTTTGGATCGTACTAATCGACTGATGGTAAATAACAGGAATAATGGTAGTTGTACCCTTAAGTTGATCCGTATACTTCGCCACATATTTTTTTCGGGCATAGTACATAGGATTGAGCAGGATACTTGACTTATTTATGCCCGAGGAATCTAATGTTATAGTCATTTTTTCCTGATCATATTCTTTGGAGGTTTCATCAAGGTTTTGATCAAAAGCAACGTAATTAATCGTGTTTAACTTAATCTCATTATCTACCAATATCGTTAAGTCCTTTCCTTCCCCATTGTCTATCGGGTTTGGGTTGAGTTTATATAATGTCGGAGATGTAAAATGAAATTCTATCCCTTCTAGTGACTTCAATGGCGTAACACTGAGAAATTGATTTTCTTTAATTAGATGATACGCGTAGCATCTATATTCCCCTTTAAATGCTGATATATAAATTCCTTGATTCGCATCAATAGCATCAATAGAAAAGCGAACTTTTTCGCAATTGGGAGTTTCTTTCAAGTCTCCATTCTTATCCGTATAAAGCATGGCTTGCTTAATACCAGAAGGCTCTTCAGTGTTGGCAAAGCTGATTAAGGAATCCTTTATCGTTATTGATTTTGCCTCCTCGCCAACCATAAAGTAAGTACCGTCAATAACTGGATGCTTCGATTCTTGACAAGAAGCAAAAATCAAGATAGTTATTATTATCCTAATCAAATGCGCAAACTCCATTATCTAATTTTTAATTCACCATTGGTTCGAATGTAAATTATAGTTTCTAAGCCCTTACTAATCTTTATTTCATGCTTTGCTTTGCCCGTTGAGGTAAAATAACTTCCAGGATCTAATGATTTTGTTTCCTTCGATTGAGGTACAAAATATTCGGCTTCGCCAGCTATAAGGATTGCATGAAATTGCGCTCCGTCACTTATTATTTCTCCATCAAAATCCGTAGGAAGTTTTACCAAGTTTCCTGTCATCGCATTATTCTCCCAGAGAAAAGCAACTGCTACGTTTGATTTTGCTTGATCTATAATTTTTGTTTTGGCGGCAGTTAGCCAAACTAGGTTGGTTTTGTCGATATTTATAGGTCTTTCCCCATTATCAAAAGCTTCTTCAATCGGTTTTACGAGATAAGGTCCATTATCTATTTCAACGTAAGCAATATTTTCCGCTCCTTTCGCAGCGGTGATATGAGTTGCTCCTGCGGGTTGTGTCCAAAAAGAGCCTGCTGGCATCCACATCTTTTCAGCATTTTGGTCGTCATTATGAATTAATCCTTTAATAACCATCGCCCTATAGGTGACATTGTGAATGTGAGGTGGAGAAGAAAACCCATCAACAAATTTTGCGAGAAAGCCGGTTGGTACTTTTCCTTTTCTATCTCCCCAAACCGTTCCTGCTTGAGGACTTTGATCTCCTCTGGCTGGGTTTAATTTTTCCCATTGTATCTCTGAGCTTAAAACAACTTGATTCGTCGGCGCTGAAATTACTGGATCAGCAGTGTTGGAGGTATTTTCCTTTTTTTCTGCGCAAGAAATTATTATGATTACGGCTAATATGGTAAACAATAGTTCTTTCATCATTTTTATTTTCTATTACAAAGTCAAAGAACCGTAATCGTTTTAGCACAACTACGGTTATAGATTTTTTAAAACAAGCTTCTATCCAATGATAGTCATTTCGTTTAGGGTAAATTCTTCTACGGCACCATCAGTCACTTTCATATACTGAGCTAAGTGGTCGTTGTTCATGTGTACTTGCCAAAGTTCTCTACTTTCCCAATTCTCGTAAAATAAGAATAAATTAGGATTTTCATTGTCTTGATGAAGGTCGTAATTGATACAACCCTTTTCCGCTCTAGTCGTAGAAATGAGTTTTAACAAGGCTGACTTCACTAATTCCCTTTTTTCTTCCTTTGCCAAAATTTTGGCTACAATTGTTAATCCGTTGGTCATGGTAAAAAGTTAAACTGTTTTAATAATTTTGTCCTGGTACTTACTATATTAATTATAGTTGCAAAAGTAAGTATAGTCTTCTAACTTTGCAATAACGGTCAAAAAGGATAGTTTAAATTTTTAAATAATAAAGTCAATGTTTAAAGTAAAAGGAAAAGAATATCCCTGTTGCATGAGTGTGACAATGGGTATGGTTGGAGGAAAATGGAAGACTGTAATTCTTTACCATTTAATGGAAAATGAAAAATTGAGGTATAATGAATTGAGCAAAAAAATGGCTACGGTAACGGAAAGGACGCTAAGTCTTCAGTTAAAGCAATTACAACAAGATGGCATGATCAATAGAAAAGTATACACTTCAACACCTCCTTTAAAAGTCGAGTACACGCTAACCAAGCTTGGAAAAACCTTAATTCCTTTACTGAAATCTATTGAAGCTTGGGGAAACTATGCTATTTCAAACTTATCGGATTGACTTTACATTTTTTTGCTTTTCCTAATTAAACGAAGTTCGAAATTCCATCGGCGTTTGCTTCGTTTTGGACTTAAACAATTTACTAAAAGATTGCGGATGTTCAAACCCCAATTCGTAGGCAATCTCACTCACGGACAGATTGGTAGTTGATAATTTTATTTTTGCTTTTGCTATTAATTTATGATGAATATGCTGTTGCGTTGTTTGTCCAGTTAAACTCTTTAGCATACTGCTTAAATAGTCCGGTGTAAGCTTTAAATTTTGGGCAATCTCTTGAACGGAAGGCAATCCTTTATTTGTAATATCCTCTTGGCTAAAATAATCTTCTAATAACTGCTCCAAGCTATCCAATATTTGGTGATTAGATATTTTTCGAGTCAAAAATTGTCGCTGATAAAACCGTTCTGCGTAATTAAGTAATAACTCCAACTGACTGATGATTATTTGTTGGCTGAACTGGTCGAGGTGGGTTTGATATTCGGTCTGGATATTTTGCAATATGCCATTAATAATATGCTCTTCTTTTTCGGATAAGAAAAGTGCTTCCCGCACGGAATAATTTAAAAATGAATATTTTTTGATGTTTGTCGCTAGCAAATTTCCAAATAGAAAATCAGGATGAATCGCTAAAATCCACCCTGACGGACTACTCGTTGCATCTTCGGCAGTCAATTGTACCGAAATAAGCTGCTCTGGAGAAAAAAAAGTCATTAAGCCTTCATCAAAATCATAGGACTGTTGCCCATAACGATATTTGCCCGCTACATTTCGCTTTATGGAAATGGTATAAAATTGTTGTATCCACCTCAATTCATTATTTTGAGGAGTTGGATTTATTTTGCTGTAGTCTAGTAAGCTAATCAAAGGATGCGCTGGTGGAGACATGTTGTTGAAACGATGTAAGTCACTTATGGTTTTTAACCGTATTGGGCTTGAAGAAGACATTAATTCATAATTTAAAATAACTTCAAAAGTTGCTTGGTAAAAATAGCATATTTAAAAAGGAAAATTTACTCCGGTCACTTCTTTTGCCCAATCCCATAGTTTCGCATTAAGTTTTTCGTCTAAAGCTGCGCCATCAATTTTTGCTAAAGCAGGCTTACCTTTTTGTTCATTAGGTCCATCAGGTCCCCAGTATTGTCCACCTTTAGCATCTTCGTGCAAGCAAGCGGCTAACGTAGGTTGTGCACCTTCTTTGGCTGTCATCAATTCAAGAGAAGCAAGCATCCCTTTGTCCATATTTTTTTGTAAGTCCGTTTTGCTAAAACCAGGGTGAGCGGCCAAAGACATCGTCTGACCATTATTACTTCTAAGTCTTTTTTCAAACTCAAGTGCAAAAATGATATCTGCCAGTTTGCTTTGTCCATATTCTCTCCAATTATTATACGCTTTCTCTAATCGGAAGTTATCAAAATCAATGCTAGCCCCTCGATGTGCGATACTGCTTAATGTGACCACTCTTGCACCTTCGGTGGCTTCCAACAGATTGAATAAATGACCGGTAAGGGCAAAATGACCGACGAAATTTACACCGAACTGAATTTCAAAACCATCTTCAGTTTTTGATGGTGGTGGAATCATAATTCCTGCATTGTTGATCAGCAAATCAAGTCTAGATTCTCTTTGTAGTAGTTGGTTTGAAAAATCCTTAACGGCACTTAAACTTGACAAATCCAAATGCGCATAAACAAGTTCGCCAGTTCCGCCTTGAGCCTTCATGCTTTGTATCGCAGTTAATGCTTTTTCTTCATTACGACAAGCAATATAAACTTTTGCTCCTTTCTGATATAAGTCCAATGCCGTTTCAAATCCTATTCCCGTATTGGAACCCGTTACAACTGCCGTTTTTCCTGATAAATTCATAATTTCTATTTTTAAGTAAAGAATAGCACAAAGATAGAGACTTTCTAAATGGGCAAAGTAGCCAAATCCGAGAATGTTGTAGCTGAAAATAGTTTTTGGCTAATCTTTGGTATTTTATTTTTTTTAGGGTTGCCTACTTATAAAATTAGATCAAAGCGATCTTCTTGAGATAAGAATGAATTCGTAATTACCTAGGAAAGGTATGTCGTAGGGTAAAAGGCAAGTTGAAAACGAAAGACCGCACTTTTGGGTTTTTCTGTGAACGATTACATCCAGATTCGTATACTTCGTAGTCATAACTTCGGCAACGGAATATGAACAGTGCGCTCCGATCACTTTATTGGTCGGAGCGCACCACTCTATTGGATTTTTTTATTTCTCGTGGTAAATTAAACGCATCAAGTTTTAACTGGAGCGATCTTAATTGAGTTCTGGTAAAGCGATGTTATTCTCAACACAATACTTTTGAACAGTCTCTAAATTGTATTTATTCACAAAATTCTCAGTTAAAGATACGCCCGTTTTCATATTGAGAACCGCATGCCACATACCTCCCGGTGTCACTACGATTTCACCTGGTTTTTGGACACAAACCAGTGGCTTCGCATTTTTGTAAGAAGGAAACATATCAAAGTCGGGATTGAAAGGATTTACGCCTCCATTTCTAAGCAAATGAGCTTGATCGGATGGGTAGAAAACCCAAAATTTAGTTCCTGAAATCACCAAGTTCCACGCAGAAGTGTTGGCAATATCTGTATGCAGACCCGTAATTGAATTTAGCGGGGCTAGATAAATCCAAGATAAAGTAGGCATTGTATCTACTTCCTTCAAATTATTGAACATACAGCTAAAGTATTCCGGTAACTGATAGTCCTTATACAATTCCTTGGGAGGATTAAAATCAGTATTATTATAAAAAGGATTATCTTCTGGTTGGCTATCATTACTAATGACATAGTCAATATAATCCCTCATTAACATTTCTTTGCTTTCTACTTTATTGGTGGTAGGATTAGTTCTTTCAAGATTAAGTTTTAAGTCACCAAAATTATCCTTAAAAAATTCTAAGGTCCAATTCTCCGTTTGCCAGTTCTCCGTTAGTCCCGTAACAACGCAAGGAATGTTTTTATTGAAATAGTTATTAATTAGTAAATCTTTATCTTGAT
>JBGCFY010000013.1:0-9775 GCA_045110315.1 Saprospiraceae bacterium | reverse complement strand
CATCAAACAATTGGTCAGCTTTGCGCCGAAGGATCATGCAACTTTACGCACCACCGATATAGAAGTACTCAGCGAAGCAGAAAAATCCTTACTCCGTCAATTCAACAATACGGCATTAGATTATCCTATGGATAAAACGGTTGTTGATCTTTTCGAAGCCCAAGTTGCTAAATATCCACAGCGAACGGCGCTATCCTTCCACGATCAGTCTTTGACGTATCAAGCGTTAGACGAACGTAGTAATCAATTAGCGAATTACTTGCGCGCACAAGGCGTGAAAGAGGAATCTCTTGTCATGATTTGCATTGATCGTTCCTTAGAAATGGTAATTGGAATTCTAGGTATTCTAAAAGCTGGCGCAGCTTATGTGCCCATTGATTCTAGTTATCCAGATACGCGAATGCAATATATCCTGGAGGATACCAAAACGCAATATGCGGTCCTCAACGCTTCGGGTAATCGCTTAGAACAACTCATTGAGCAGGAAGGAAAAGAAATTACTTGTATACATTTAGAAAAAGATGAAGCAGCTATTGCGCAACAAGCGATCACCGCTCCAGTTACAAGCTTGACGGCGAAAAACTTAATGTATATTATTTATACTTCTGGTTCCACCGGAAATCCTAAAGGGGTGATGATTGAACATCTAAGTGGTATCAACGTAATTCTCGACCACATCAAAATGTTTGAGATTACCGAAAAGGATGGTGTTTCACAATTTACATCGCTTTCTTTTGATGTTTCGGTTTGTGAAATATTCATGGGACTTCTCGCAGGTGCGAAACTTGTTCTAGTAGACAAAGAAACAATCAATGAGAGCGAACGCTTTTTAAATTATATTGAAACGCAAGGCGTAACGGTAGCAGGTTTACCAACGGCTTACCTCGGTGTCTTAGATCTTGATCGCTTGAAGTTCTTGCGCGTGATCATGACGGGAGGAGAAGTGGCTAACGTTGAACGAGCTGCTTATTGTGCTAGCTTTAGCAAATTCTTTAACGTTTATGGTCCGACGGAATGTGCGGTATGTATTACGGCTTACGAAGTAGATGCCCAGGCGGATAAAGAAGCGGCTCAATTGCCAATTGGAAAACCATTAGCCAATATTCAGATTCATATTTTAGATGAAAACCAACAAGTTTTACCACCTTTCGTAGAAGGGGAAATTTGTGTTAGTGGCGCTGGACTGGCCAGAGGATACCTTTTCCGTGAAGCACTTTCCGCTGAGAAATTCCTTGCTCATCCAACCATCGAAGGAGGAAGAATTTATCGTACGGGCGATCGAGGAAAATGGTTGCCAGATGGAAATATTGCCTTTCTAGGAAGAATTGACAATCAAGTTAAAATTAGAGGACATCGAATAGAATTAGGAGAAGTAGAAACTATCTTACAACAAGCACCGACAGTAGGACAGTGTATCGTCATAGCTCCCAAAGATAAAAATGGAAGTAAACGCTTGGTCGCTTATATTGTTGCCGCTGGTGATTTTGACAAATCAGCGATTCTGCAATTTATGAAAACCAAGTTGCCAGATTATATGATTCCAACGGTGATGATGGAATTGACTGAATTTCCTCGAACGTCTAATGACAAAGTAGATAAAACGGCATTGCCAGATCCAGAAGAAACGGAATTGTCTAGCCAAGCATTCCTTGCACCACGTACCGAAACGGAAGAAGCTTTAGTGAGCATTTGGATGAAATTATTAGACGTAGAAAGAGTAGGGGTACAGGATAATTTCTTTGAATTAGGTGGAGATTCTATTGTGACGATTCAAGTAGTGAGTCGCATGAAGCGTTTGGGATATCAATTGCAACCAAGAGATGTATTCGAACATCAAACGATCGAATCGTTAGCACTTGCGATTACAGGACAAGTTAATACTATTGAGGCAGAACAAGGGCGTTTGGAAGGTTTACTTGGATTATTACCAATCCAACAATGGTACTTTGGACTGGACTATGCTAACTATGCTTATTTCAACCAATCCTTGATGTTTGATGCACCAAAGGAGATTCCTTCCACTCATTTGCGACAAGCCATGGAGGCAATCATCGCACAACATGATGCGTTACGACTGGTGTATACACAAGCAGAAGATGGTAAGTGGTCTCAAGCATATGGGGAACAAGGTTTAGCTTTTGAAATTGAAGATTTATCTACGGTGGCAGATGCTGCTGAATTGACAACTAGCATCACGGCACTTTGTGAGCAACACCAATCTTCTTTGGAGATTGAAGCGGGTAAATTGTTGAAAGTGATTTTCTTCAAAACGCCAGCCTTCGAAGAAAACAATCGCGTATTAATTGCGGTTCACCATTTAGGTATCGACGGCGTTTCTTGGAGAATTGTTTCGGATGATTTAGAATTGGCTTTATCCAAATTGGCAGAAGGAGAAACGATTGACTTTGGTCAAAAAAGTAGTTCGTACCGACAATGGGTAACGGCACTGGAAGCGTACTCCACCAATCCTCGGATTACCGATCAACAAGCTTACTGGAAAGAAACGATAGGCAAGTATGTTGCCTTACCAGTAGATAAGAAAGCGAAAGAAGGGAAGACTTCCGTAATGAAAGATTTTGAAACGCATACGATTAGTCTAAATAAAGCGATGACCAAAGTTTTGTTGCAAGATGTCAACAGCGCTTATCGCACCGAAATTAATGATATTCTATTAAGTGCACTTGGAAAAACGATTCAGACTTGGTCTAGTGTTGGGCAAATTGTTGTCGGAATGGAAGGTCACGGTCGAGAAGAACTTTTCCCTAATTTGGATACAAGTAATACGGTAGGTTGGTTCACCAATGCTTATCCTTTTGCGCTTGAAGTAGCTGGTGAAATAGAAAATAGCGATTTAATTAAATCTGTCAAAGAACAATTGCGAGCAATTCCAGGGAAAGGAATGGGCTACGGTTTATTGCGCTATTTACATCCTGAGGAATCGGTTCGAACTAGTTTGGAAGGCGCAAAGTGGGATGTCTTATTCAATTACCTCGGACAAGTAGATAGTATTGTAAATTCAGAGACTGGATTTAAAGAATCTACGGAAGATACGGGACAAGGTTCTGGTGCAGACTTCCCCGTTGCCGTCAAACTATTGGTCAATTCATTTATTGTAGATGGGAAGTTGAGCATTTCTTGGGCGTACGACAAAAAGTTATATTACAAGAAAACCATCAAGGAGCTTGCTAAGCAATACATTGCTACCTTATCCGATTTAATCGAGCATTGTGTTCAAAAAGAAACGGTAGAACTTGCCGCTTTCGATTATGGATTAGCACCGGAAGTGAGCTACCGAGAATTAGATCAATTTTTAAATACAGTAGAAGAGAATGGCGCGTTACGCAAAGACTTGATTAGTGCGGTTTACCGATTGAGTCCCATGCAAGAAGGAATGTTGTTCCATCACCTCTACGATCGAAGCTCAAGCGCTTATACCGAACAATTGACTTTTGATTTGCCGGAAGGCCTCAACGTAGCCGTCTTCAAGCAATCGTGGAAATATATCTTGGATCACCACAGTATTTTACGCAGTGCGTTTTTCTTCAACGAATTAAATGTATCCGTACAATGTGTTTATAAAGAAGTTGAGTTACCGTTTGCAATGGTAGACTTTTCGAATCATAGTCCTGCGGAGCAAGCCTTGAAATTTGAAGAACTTGTAGCCGCCGACCAGCAAAAAGGTTTTGATTTTAACCGAGCGCCATTATTGCGACTTACTTTAGTGAAAATAGGCGCAGATGCGTATCGCATGATCTGGACGAATCATCATATTTTAATGGATGGTTGGTCAATGCCTGTATTGGTAGAAGAAATGCTAGAGGTATACGAAGCTTACCTCAAAGGAACGGAACCCGCAGAAAGTCCCGTCGATCAGTTTGAAGATTATATTCAGTATATTCAAGCGAAAGATAAGTATGAGGAACGTGCATTCTGGGGTAACTATATGGAGGGTCTTGAAGAACCATCCTTATTGCCTTTCGTCGGAAATGCTAAAAATCGAAATCAAGGTGGTGACAATACACAAGACCTTCGACTAATTTTTGATGAAGCCCTTACTAAAAAAGCAGTAAACTTCGCACAGAACAATCGCATCACGATCAATACCATCGTCCAAGGTATTTGGTCTTTATTATTGTCAAAATACTCAGGAAAAGAACATACTACTTTTGGTGTTACCGTTTCTGGGCGACCTTCTGATTTAGCCGGTGCAGAAAGTAAAGTTGGCTTGTACATTAATGCGCTCCCCTTACACGCGGAGACGAAGCCAGAAAAGAATATTGTGAAATGGTTACAGGAGATTCAAGAAGGACATACTCACGCTCGAGAATACCAGTACACACCATTAAATAATATTCAACAATGGAATGGTATTCAAGGAGATTTCTTCGATTGCTTACTTTCTTTTGAAAATTATCCGTTGGGAGACGTGGTGGAAGAAGATTGGAGCTTGAAAATTACAAACTCTGAGATCAAGGAACAAACGAATTACCTGCTGACCATTTTTGGTGGATTGGGTAAGGAGTTGACGGTTACTTTTAATTACAATGCCGACTTGTTAAGCAAAGCTTACGTCGAATTGATGAAAGGTCACTTTGCGGAAGTATTGCATCAAATTATCGCCGCTGAAAAAACAGAACTATCAGAAATTGAGATCATCACTGAGTCAGAACGTTTAGCACTAACTCAAGGTTTCAACGATACAGAACAGCCTTATCCGAATACAGCATCATTAGCCTCGTTGTTTGAAGCACAAGTGGAAAAAACACCAAGTCAGGTGGCACTGGTGTACGAAGGAGAAGAAATGACCTACCACGATTTAAATGCAAAAGCCAATCAGTTGGCACATTTTCTCCGTCAGGAAGGCGTTAAGAAAGGGGACTTCGTAGGTCTTTGTGTCGATCGTTCCTTTGCTATGATTATTAGTATTTTAGGAATTATTAAAGCTGGTGGTGTTTATCAACCCATTGGTGCGGACTACCCCGAAGAAAGAATTAAATATCTGTTGGAAAATTCAGCAGCTTCCGTAGTCATTTGTAACGAAGAACATCAGACTGTTTTTGCAGAAATTTCGAAGCTAAGGATTGTGGTAATCGAAGCACAAGCGCAAACTATTGAATCAGCTTCCGAAAATCTTTCGCTCGACCTAGATGAGGATGCTTTACTTTATGTAATGTATACTTCTGGATCTACCGGAACACCAAAAGGAGTAACGATTACACACCAGGCAGTTGCTCGCTTAATTTTCAACGAAAGTCTTGATTTTCTCGATGATAAAAGTGTGCTATACCAATATGCACCAGTAGCCTTCGATGCGTCCACGTTTGAAATTTGGGGTGCTTTGTTGAAAGGAGGAAAACTAATTGTGAGTTCTCCCGAAGTAAAGCCTTTAGAAACAATTGCGGAAGAAATTAAAGCTAATGGAGTTAATATTTTGTGGTTAACGGCAGGTTTATTTCACCTTGCAGTGGATAATTGCTTAGATCTATTCGCTGAGTTGGAATATATGTTATCCGGTGGAGATAGTATTCACTTGGATAAAGTAGAAACTTTACTACAAGCATATCCAACGCTGAGTTTCATCAATGGATATGGACCGACAGAATCTACCACCTTTGCGACGGTTCATCGGGTAAATGCAGTGGAAGAGTTGGTACCTGAGCGCAATCTTATTGGGAAACCAATAGGGAATACCAAAGCCTATGTTTTGGCAGTTGAGACAACTGATTTAGTACCCGTAGGTTGTACGGGCGAATTGTGCTTAGCAGGACCAGGCCTTTCCATTGGGTATTTAGGAGATCCTGAATTAACCAACAAAAAATTCATTGCGAATCCTTACGACAAAGGCGATTTTAATAAATTATACCGTACCGGCGATATTGTTAAATGGTTGCCAGATGGTACAATAGAATATCTGGGAAGAAAGGATTTACAAGTGAAAGTTCGAGGATATCGAATTGAACTAGGAGAGATTGAAGCCAAATTGCAAGAGTCAGACTTGGTTGCCAATAGTGTCGTCGTAGCTACGCCAGATAGCACGGGTACAAAACGTCTGATCGCTTATCTTATTCCGAATGAGCAGTACAACAAAGATGAATTACAAGAGCATCTGAAGGCTACTTTACCGGACTATATGATGCCTTCGATGTTGATAGAACTGGAATATTTCCCCCTCAATGCAAATGGGAAAGTGGATAAAAAAGCTTTGCCACAACCAGATGTTACCGCTTTACTTGCGAGTGAATATATTGCTCCAAGAGACGAAACGGAAACCCAATTAGCTGAAATTTGGGCGGAGTTGTTAAACTTAGAGAAAGTAGGGATACTTGATAATTTCTTTGAAATCGGAGGACATTCCTTACTAGCAACCAGAATGGCAACTCAAATTCGGAAAGAGTTTAGTTTTGAAATGCCCATTAAGTTACTTTTTGAATATACGACCATTGAAGACCTAGCAAAGTATATCCGAGTAATGACAACGGAAGAAGAAGAAAACGAAGATGAAGAAGCATTTGAATTTTTAGATTTGTAAAAGAAGTTTATAAAACAAATTTTTTCAAATTGGAGCATTTTGTGCTCTTATATTAGCAGGGAAATAGAGCTTGTTTTTTCAACTCAATCAACCTGCAAAAAAGCGTAAAAATGAAGTGCTAAGTTGCAATGTTTTAGCCTTGTTTATGGCTTAGATAAGTGCTGGGTTTTAGGTTTTTTTTTAAAAAAAAATCTAAGGTAGAAAAGAAGGTAAGTCCTAAACTTTCGATTATGTTTAGGCACATAGAAGGTTCTAAATAAAGCTTGATTTTGCCTTGTTTCTTTTTGTTTAAAAGGGTGACTATGAAAGGATGTGACTACCATCCCGTCAGTGTTACCTTAAAAATGATAGGAAGTGACTATTTTTGCTGTTGACTATTGTTCGAAAATGATAAAAAAACACTATTGCTTCTTTAGTCAAAAAGCGCAATATTACGATATAATTCAAGCTAAATACAAAGTAAGGTAGTGGTTTAGTATAAGCGCCATTATTTTAGTTAGCATTTTTCCCGCCAAAAATGTTTTAAGAAAAGAAACGCGTAAAAGTAATTTCACGATGGGGATGATTTCTCTCTCGTAATTTACAGAAAGAAAAGTAATTAATTAATGCCTATTAATTAATCATAAAAAAATATAAAAAAATTAAAAACTCAATCATGAATACATTGGACTATTTAGTTATTGGAGCCGGTCCTGCAGGTTTACAATTAGCTTATTTTCTTGAAGAAAAATCAGATTCTAATTATGTGGTATTAGAAAGAGCAGAAAATGCAGGAAGCTTTTTTCAAAAATATCCAAGACGTCGAAAGTTGATTTCCATTAATAAAGTTTTCATTGGATCTGATGATCCAGAATTAAAGATGCGGTGGGATTGGAATTCTTTAATTTCCGATGATACCACGATGAGAATGGGTAAATATTCTACAGATTACTTCCCTTCAGCGGATTATTTAGTAGAGTATTTAAAGGATTTCGCGAAGCAATTCAAACTTAAAATTAATTATAAATCTGAAGTTGTTTCCATCAATAAGAAAGATGAGCTTTTCATTGTGAAGACGGCCACTGGAGATACCTACCAAGCAAAAGTAGTAGTTGTTGGTACAGGTACTTTTAAACCCAATACACCTGACGTTCCTGGAATCGAGCATTGTGAGAACTATATTGATTATTCTGTTATCAAGAGTAAATACAATGACAAGCGAGTACTTATCTTAGGAAAAGGTAACTCTGGTTTCGAAACGGCTGATGAATTAATCGGATCGGCTTCTGTGATTCATATTGCGAGTCCAAGTCCAATAAAATTTGCTTGGCAAACGCACTTCGTCGGACATTTACGTGCCCTCAATAATAACTTTTTGGATACTTATCAACTTAAATCTCAAAATGCAGTACTCGACGCTACGGTGAAGAAAGTTGAAAAAAGAGATGGTAAATTATATGTAACCTTCAATTATTCCCACGCGAATAACGAAGTTGAAGAAATCATGTATGATCACGTTATCGTAGCAACAGGTTTCAAATTTGACGATTCTATTTTTGGAGAAGAATGCAAACCTGCATTAGCGATTAATGATCGTTTTCCTGATCAAACGAGTGGGTGGAAGTCTACGAACGTAGACGACTTATATTTCATCGGAGCACTTACGCAAATGAGAGATTGGAAAAAGCAAACATCTGCTTTCATCCACGGATTCCGATACAATGCCGCTTGTCTTTTCAAAATGCTTCAGCTTAAGTATAATCAAGTCGAATTGCCAAGTAAGCCTATTGAATGTAGCGTAGATGGATTTACGCAACATTTAACGGAGCACATCAACCGAACGTCTGCACTTTGGCAACAGTTTGGGTTTTTATGTGATATGTTGACGGTAAATCCTGAGACGATGGAAGCAAGGTATTACGAAATGTTATCCGTCGATTTTATTCACGAAACCAATAAGTGGGATCATGAGCATCAGTTTCTATTAACCTTAGAATATGGTCATATCGACTTGAATGAAAACGTATTTTCTTTAGAACGACTCCCCGAAGCGGATAAAGGAAAAGAAAGTAAATTCTTGCATCCGATTATTCGACACTATTATAAGGGAGAGTTACTTTCAGAACATCACATGATCGAAGATTTGGAAACGAATTGGACGAATGATAAAATGCACATTCAGCCAATGAAGCAATTCTTGATGGAAGCTTTCGCCGAAATTAAAAAAATGAAAGGAAATATGGTTGAAAAAGTAATGTAATTCAACCTACTAGAATAAAATAATTTACCTTCTTTACTTTGAACTTCTTATTTTTTAGAGAAATCAAGTAAAGAAGGTTTTTTTTGTTAAATATTACTCAACGTACTATCCTACCTTTCTTTTTTATATTGCCGCCGCTGAGTCTCTATAAAATAGAAGAAAATCTCCCCTGACTTAAAAAAATGATAACTTCCTACTATTGGTAAATTAATGATCTTAATATATATTTACCGCTATCAACGCATATAAACGCATATAAGGTACTAAGACAAAATTGAATTGTCGTTAAATTGTGTTAGATTTTGAGTAGTATCGAGGCATAAAACCGCCCTAAGCTCTTGTTTAGGAAGGCTTTGAGTAACGAAGAGCTTGTTTAAAAGCTAGTACAATGTTAATCAGTGATTTAATTTGTATTGGTAAACCTACTTAAATCATATTTAGTATAAACGTTGCGCTACTCATTCAGTACATCATAAAAGCTTAATTCTTCTAAGAAAAGTACTTAAGTAGATTTCCCTAATGAATTCACTAATTTATGACGAGAAAACTCTATTTCCCTCTTCGTTGAAAAGCCTTGAAAACCAATAGGTTTCCTGTATTTTTCGCCTCGATTGAAGCAAAGTTTTCTTACGTCAAAATCACCAATCTATTAGGGCAACCTACTGACGAAATAGAATTCCATTTAATAAAATATAAACTCCAATAAAAGGTTTCGCTTTTTTTGGGATAGCATCTATTGCTTGTCGTAATTTAGTTGTTTTTAATACTGGAAAATTTCTTAGTTCAAAACAATAGTTATTACAGCCTGCAATGATAATCTTAGCAATTACAAACACGGTTTAATCAGTGATTTAATTTGTATTGGTACTTAAGTAGTTCGCGGAAATTGATTTTACAATAAGTTGAAAAGAATTTTGAGTTTAAACGAGGCAAAAAACGTAGACAATGCCGGAGCATTGGCGAGGCTTTTTAACGAAGTAGAAGCTTAAAAGGCTTTCAAGTTATTA
>JBGCFY010000012.1:0-7448 GCA_045110315.1 Saprospiraceae bacterium | reverse complement strand
TTATTAACTTGCATCATCTTTTGACCAGTCTTTTCGTTACTCAAAGCCTTCCTAAGCAAAGGCTTAGGGCGGTTTTCGTGCCTCAATACTGATCAAAATCTAACACCATTTAATGGCAAATTAATTTTGTCTTAGTACTTAGCAATGGACACGGAAAAAAATTAGCTGAAATACTGGAAATCAATGGCTTGCAAATAAATCATCTATCTATTTTAAAACAACTTCAATACTTCAATCGAAGTTGCCGGATAATTTCGAGCAAGCATATCGAAGAAGAAGTACTCAAGCTTTTGCCACCAAACTTCAGCCCATCAGCGGAATAGCCGCTTTACTGGATCAAATAACTGTTCCATACTGTGTAGCCTCCAATGGACCACTCGAGAAAACAAGATAAAGGAGATACCATTGAATGAATGACAAAAGCTTGGTCTTGATCAGACGAAGGAATTTGATCCCGAAATGGTAGGAACTACAGTTGATTGGTTTGAAAAAATTCAAAGCTTCGTATTTGAAAAATAGGCTTACTTGAAGATGATGGAAGCCTTTCGAAAGCAGCTTCTGATTGATCAAAAAACATGGGCGCAAAAGCTTGGTGGAACGTTGGAAAAATGAAATACTACATAGAATATATAATAAAAGTACCTGCGCATTTACAGGTGCTAACGTTTAGTTTATAGCTTTTTCGAAGCTTTAATACATGGTAATATGCCAATACATAATCATCGAATAAGTTCTACCTTGGTTATTCTCAATTTAGTCAAATTGTTTTTTCAGAAAATTCCTTAAGAGAGCTTAGATTCAAATACTTTTATTTGCAGATATTTAGATATATTTATAATTTCTTATTTCAACCTAATTTTATCAACTTGGATTAAGGTCTATTGTAGAACAACTTTTATTTAAGTATCACTTTGGATCAAAATCTTTAAAATCAAGAAGTATGAATGCTAAACGTAACTATTTATTTCTGGTTTTACTACTTAGTAGTTTCTACCTAGCGTGGCAATGAAATCAAGTTATTGACGTTCGTTGCAGCCCAGAGGGAGATAACTGGCAAAGTGTGAAAAGAGCTGTCGCAAAAATTTATGATACTAATGGGACTCCTTTTTGTACAGGGACGCTAATCAATAATACCAACTTTGATCGGAGAGGATTGTTTTTACTAGCCGCCCATTGTGTGGATAATTTTGCAGTAGGACAATCTTATGATTTTACTTTTCGGTGGAACTATGAAAACCTCAGTTGTGGCGGTAACACCTTGGATGGTTACTACGAAACAGTTGGTGCTACTATACTTGTAGTTAATAATGCTACTGACGTTGCCTTGTTGGAGGTAGACTTGTCAGATTTAGTTGGGACTAATTACGAGCCTTACTTCGCGGGATGGGATATCAGTGGAAATATTCCTATAAGAGGCGCCGTTATTCATCATCCCAATGCTCACCCTAGTGGAGAAGGACAGCCGAAGAGAATTTCATTGGTGAAAAATACACATAGTACTTCTAATAATTGTCCTGGGAATCAAGTTGCACCAGGGAATTGGTGGCGTATAGACCATGAAATTGGTCCCAATGGTCCCAGTAATACCAACACAGGGTCTTCAGGCTCAGCCTTGTTTGATCAAAATAAAAGAGTAGTAGGGCAACTTTATGGATGCAATAATTCCGCTGCTTGCCGACCTAAATTTGGAAAAATTAGTGTTTCCTATACTGGGAATAATGCGACGTCTCCCACCAAAAGATTAGATGAATGGATCAATCCTGCTCAACTCAATATTCAGTACTTAGACCCTTTGGATTCGGCCTGTCCAATTAGTGTTTCTTTAGCCCTGAGTTGTAACAAATTCCAAAAATGTAAGCTTGTAGCAAATACAACTAATGGTGTTCCTCCTTTTTATTTTCAGTGGTCAACCTCTGATGGACCATTGTTTAATTCTGGTTCGATAGTTAATAATATTTGTGAGAGTAAGTTCTATACCGTAACTGTTACGGATGGAAATGGATGTGTTGCTACTGCTTCGGGACAATTTAGTAATCCAAATGGTTGTGGACTGACTAACGCTCAACTTCAGCCAAGGCAATCTAGTAACCTTCTAACTCATTTACAGGTTAATGATAGAACTAATGTTTCGTTTTCAAAACTTCTTCCTGATGTAATTTATTCTATCCAAGTTTATGATGTTTTAGGACGACTTAGTACACAGCAGCGAGACATTTCAATGGGCGATTCTGTTTCCCTAGAAATTGAAGGTGATGGAATTTTTATTGTTGCATTATTTGATGAAAGCAATAAAGTCATTGAGACTCATAAGGTATTTGTTTCGAAATAATTTTATTATTAATACAATACTGAATGTCCTATCCTCTTGCAAGAGGATAGGATTAATTTTTAGGGGTAAATAATTATGGTTCTTATACAATTATCGTGAATTAAGCAGCAGCGATTAAAATTCTTAATCTCATATGCTGAAAATTAGGAAGTCCGAAAGAAATACGTTTAAAGTAACGTAGGAAATTATTGAGTCCTTCCGTAGTTGCATTTGTAATTTTTTGAGTAGCAAAAGCAGCAATATAAGTTTTCCTTCTACCTAGAGTTTTAATCAAAGCATCTAGTGGCTCAAAATTTAATTGACTTGCAAAGTTCATCCAAAGATCGAGTTGTTCTTCAAGTTGTTTTTTGTTTTGAGCAATATCAAACATGGAATTAAAGGAGTTTCTCAATTGATAAATTTCTTCTAACAACCATAATTTATCAAAAGCATTTTGCAAAAGAGCAAAATCATCTGAACTACATTTTTCAGAACGTTTGAAAAGCTTCCATTTAATAGATTTAAAACAGTCTTCATTTTTAAATTCTCTTCGTAACTTTTTTCGGAGAAAATCTAAAACAGCATTCAATGCTTTAACAACATGAAAACGGTTAATGACAATTTCAGCATTTGGAAAAAGTTCTTTTGCCACATTGATATAAGTCTTCCAGATATCTGAGCAGACGACTTCAATTTGATGACAAAACTCTTTTCCAAATAATCGGAAATGAGCAATTAATGTTTCTTTTTTCCTGTTAGGTAAAACATCTAATTGAATACCTCGTTCCAAATCAACTAGTACACAAGCATAGTTTTTTTTGCCTTTGTGATGAGCAATTTTATCAATGCCTATTTTACGAACTTGAGCATAACGTTTTTTTAAATCTATCTGATTTTTAGCTTCATAATAAAAAAGTCGTTCAACTGTTTTATAACTTAAATTGACTAATGCGCCAACTTGGGAAAAGCATTGCTTTTTGCACAATTCAAATATCCATTTGCTCTGCCGTTTCGTATAGGATTTACCTTTTTCAATCCACTTCGGATTATCGAAAAAATAACGATTACAGCTTAGGCAAAAAAACTGGCGAACTTTTATATTGAGCCAAACTTCTCGCTCAGATATTTTTAAATCTTGAACTTTGCGAGATTCCGTTTGATTTACTTTTGCTGTCGGTTCCAAACAATTTGGACAGATAGCTACTTCAGTTTTAAGTTCGCAATGAAATATTAATTTACTAACTGTTTTTTCGATTGAATTTATCCTCAAATCTGAAAAACCTAATAACTCTTGATAAAAATCTTCCTGTTTCATAATTCTAATTTAGAGTTTTCACGGGATTTGTCTAAGAACTAAGATTATTAAGCATTCTGTCAGCTACTTCAGTCTGCTACTACTTTCTACAATAGGGAAGTAGCACCCCTTTCCTAAGTAAACCTAAATTACTCTGCAAGCAATCCATCAACTCTAACGTTAGTACAACTAACGTGCGATAACCGGTCATCTATTTTGTAAAATAGACAATGATTTGTAATAATTTAGTTACAACTTGTGGATATTGTCTTTTATGGATAGGATCACTATTTCCTATTTTATTGCGAGAACTACTTAAGTAGTTGTTTAAAAACAATTTTACTTTTTCATAAAAAATAAATGAGCGACAAAAGAATTTTAGGGATTGTTGGAATCGGGCCAAGAGGCTTGTATGCCTTAGAGCAATTACTTACGGAATTAGAAAAAAGAAGGTCAAAACGAGCGCTAGTACTTTATCTTTTCGAAGCGACTGGGAAGTTTGGAAATGGAGCCGTCTATGATACCAACCAAGTTGAGACGAATTGGATCAATATTTCTGAACGGATCTTGTGTTTGGCGAAGCGACCTATTATTAATTGGGGGAAACTAATCATCCCTGCTTTTCCTTCGTACCACGAGTGGCATGAAATCAAACCTCAAGAATTGTCGCTTACGCAAGCAGATAATTATCCTCCTCGAGCAAAATTAGGTCTCTACTTAAAAGAAAGGTTTGATAGCTTGATTCAGCCCTTATTGACAGCGGAGGTCGTCAGATTAATTGACGAACGAGTCGAAACAATTGATCTTTTAGAAGATGGGAAGCTTAGCCTTCAAACTAGTTTGCAAACCTTTGATGAAATAGATGAAGTATTACTAACCATCGGACATCAACCTACCGATATATCGAAACAAATATCAACATGGGAAAGCTACTTCGCCACAAATAGTGAGAATGTGCTTTTCAAAAAACCTTACCCTATTCAAGCTATTCTCAATAGTGAAAACCTAAGCCCTGAAAGTACCATCGGAATTCGAGGTTTTGGTTTGGCAATGATTGACGTCGTAAGAGCCATCGCGAATCAATTTGGTACGTTTTCATTGGTAGACGAAAGTACACATAAATGTAGCTATGAAGCAAAGCAGCCACTTTCTAAATTTTTCGTTCCCTTTTCGCTCGATGGTCTTCCTCCGGCACCTAAACCCTTGAATGCAAAATTGGATCGTTGGTACCAACCAACAGAAGCACAATTGACGCAATTTGAAAGTAATATTGGCAATCATAAGCAGCAGCGGGAAGCAAGCAATCCCGATTTTCTAATTGATGCGATTGTACCTATTGCCGCGGCACTTTACACAAAATTACCGCAACGATACAACTTGTCAAAGCTAACGACTGCGGAGATAGAAAGAATTGTGCGATCGTGGTTTAAAGAAGAACGGTATATGCATCCGCTGATTTTTTCAATAGATCAATCTGCCCAAAAAATTATGCAGGCATTCGTTGGTATGGCAACGGGAATGGAGGAAGTAAGTTTGGATTTTTGTATTGGTCAGGTGTGGAGACATTGTCAGCCGTCTATTTATGAAAAGCTATCTTTCAATGAATGTGCGGATGAAGTTTTTGTAGAAATTATTGAATTAGACGAGCGAATGAAACGCTATGCGTATGGTCCTCCAGTAGAAAGTATTCAACAATTACTAGCTTTGATCGAGCAAGGTGCTTTGACCTTAGATCTTGTTGAAAACCCGGAGATAAATTTATCGCCCGCAGGCTGGAAATTGCAAGCAAACGAAAAAGAGATAACTGTTGATTTGATGATAAATTCCGTCTTGGATGCTCCCCAAATAAAATCAGTAAATTCACCGCTGATAAAAAAATTACTGGCCAATGAGTTGATTCAACCTCTCCATGATGACTATGGTGTACTAACTCAAGAGAGCGCCTATCTAGTTCCCGAAAAAGAAGACCAAGTTGTACCAATTGCACTGCTGGGAAGATTAGCGAAAGGAACAATTATCGGTGTAGATGCCATTTTAGAATGCTTTGGTGAGCGACCTAAAAGATGGGCAGCGGAAGCGGTTAATCGTCATGAAGGAGCAGGAACTGTATAATTGATTATACAAATGATATTGTCTTAAAAGGAATAGTGTCTATATTGCTTTTTGACTTAAAAAATGGTAAACAGCAAATAAGTATATTATATTTATTTGCTGTTCTTTTTTTATGCTTAACGCTAATTTTTTTTTAAAAAAACAGGTTCAGTAAATACGACTATTTATTGGCGTTTTATGGTTGCTTTTTTGTGAGATTGGATTTCCATTCCCATTCCTTGCCATCCAATCAAGAATACTCTAGACCAACTTCTTTGTGAGCCAACAAAGTAAAATTGTTAGGTAATTTATGTTATTTTGTTTACTTTTAAGTGATTCCTCTTTTACCATCATTAAAGCCTCGATTTGGTCTTTGTCATTCCATTAGCTTAGCTTAATGCCGTTCTTAAACAACTGAAAACATATGAATATTCTATTTCAAATTAATAACATTAAAGATCATATTGGAAATGGAAACCTAGGACATTTCTTTAAAGTGATAAAAAATAAATTTTTAGAAACGTTAAGAGAAGAACTAGAAGACGATACGGTATTTAAAAAATTTGAAGAAGATATAACTATTCTATCTGCATTTTACAATAGAGTGGAAAATTCAAAAAAAGTAGCCATACTAAATACGAAAGAATATCAAATAGATCTAAATATTATAACCCAAAACCTCTTTAGTTTATTAAATGAAATCACAGAAAATATCAGTAATAATGATATTCTGTTTGAAAAATTTGTAAAGGGAAATGTTGATGTTCATCAAGGATTTCATAAAGAAGACATTAATAAGACTTTAATCAAAGCCGCTAAATTAATTGAAAAAGCAAAACACTTTAGAGTAGTCGGTGTTGGTCGGCAATACATCAATAAGTTTAGAAACATTGAGTCTATCAATAAATACTACAAAGCGATAGAGGATAGAATCAATGATATCAAAATGGAGGATCGGTTCCGATATCGACGGATTACGATCATGGAATTAACGCAAGAGTTTCAAACGCACTTAGCTAAATGTTTTGATCATGCAGATCAAGCTAATAATAAAAATAAAGCGGAGTTGATTTTGCTCGAAGATATAGAAATGCAATTTACCTATTTCATTATTGACGAAGATATTGTCGTAATTAATTTGTATACCTATTCCAATGAGAATGTACTAGATTGTCCCCACGCTTATTGGTCCAATGAACCGGAAACCATCAATTTATTTATCAACCATTTTGATCGCGTTTGGAGAAGAGAGCACCATTGCGGTAACATCATTTCCTCTAAAAAAGAATACAACGAATTTATCCCGTTTAATCTTGACCTCTTAACAAACTTAAGAGATATCAAGAGTTACATCAAGCGGTTGCCACGGGAGTCTGCTAGAACGAGTTGGGCGATTAATGAGTTGACTCAAACGAAAGAAAGGTTGAAAGGTTTAACGGAATATTCCTTGGGAATAAAAAATAAAGTAACCAATGGAAAATTGTTAGTGCTGTTTTCTTATTATGTGAGACAATTAAATAAAGGGAATAAATACCTTACCATTTCCTTTTTTGAATTTTGGGAAAATATTACCTCTGAAGATACGAATGAGTTTTATAATGCTAATCGAATGGCTTTGGGAAACGGAGCGGATATTACTCGGGTATATCTTATTGATAGTAGTAAGATCACCACGGATCGTTATATTTCTAAGCAGAAGTTGATTATCAAAATGCACTGTAACTTGATGAAGTCTTTTGCTAATTATCAATTCAA
>JBGCFY010000011.1:0-3966 GCA_045110315.1 Saprospiraceae bacterium | reverse complement strand
TCCCTATATTTGTAGGGAACAGGCGTATACTGGGCATACACCATGCATCTACGCAACAGCTCCCATGCGGTCGCTACTGGGTGAATGCGAGACCGTTGTCTACAAGCAGAAAGAAAAAATGAGCGCTTGAAATATTTCGCTGGCAAAAAAGAAACGTTATTTTTCAATTAACAGCTTCGAAATAATTTTGGGAAAAGCCAGTGTACAATAATAAAGACTCAAACTCGTGCCGAAGGCCGATTTTCATTTTTCAAGTACAAATAGGAATGGTTTGCTGCTATTTTTTAGACTATGAGCATAGTCATGGTGTAAATTACATTCTCTAAATCTTTATAAATAATGGCGATATATAGCGTTGAAACATTGCTTAAGATGGCTGTTAATAGCAGAGACTTCATCAGAGCAGCAAATGGTTTTATAACAGCGCAACAAGATATTAAGTTAGGAGAAAAATTATATCTGACCGCTCTAGAAAAAGGTAAATGCTTCTATGATTTCGAGGAAATTTCTAGAGGAATTCTCCATCTTGAACTTAATAATTATACATTTAGCTGGATGAACAGCGTGAAAGAATGTTGTATCCATAAAATAGAAAGGATAATTACAGAGATTTTACGGAAAGAAAATATCCAAGATAAATATTTTTTAGATGGGGCTGAGTTTTTACCCTCTGCCGTTCATTTGCATAAAATTGGCTCCGAGCAGCTAACCATTCAATTATTTCGCATTGGTTGTTTTATGGTGGATCGCAAATCTATCTGTGATTTATTGGAATACGCCATAGTTGTCCATGAATTGGAATGGGATAAAAAACAGACTGAAGCTATTCAGTTGTTAACGAAGTTAAAATCAGTAACTGCACAATATCAGGATAATCAAAGTACGCTTCCTGCGAAAGAAAATGAGCCTTATGATTATTGTGATTTAAAAGAGGCTGCTTGCAATGCATCCAAACTTGATTGGATTCAAATCGCTCGAAAACTATATGAAAAATGTATGGCAACAATACCCGAATATGAAAATGAATGTGCGGAATTAGTAAGCATTGCAGTTGAAGTTGCCAAGACGGAGTTATTGAATGACTTAGCTTGGTCAGTTGAAATTTTTAAAAGAGCAATTGAATTAACTAAAAATAAAGAAGATTATATACTCATCCTATCTAATTTGGGAAAGCTAAAGGATTCCTCTTATGAAGAACAACTTATATCGTTTTTCATTAAAAAATACGATAAGTTATTTTTGGATAGAGATTGTTTACTTGAAGCAGCTATGTCACTATCTGATTCCCCATTTAGAGAAACATTACTAATTAGAGGAGCTAATTTAACCCTTTCCACCAAGCAAGCTTTTGGATTGATTGATTGCATAAATGGTAACCCAAGTTATAAACAGCTGTTGCATAGTTTAAATGATAAAGTTAAATTTCAGCAGGATTATTTATTTGAATTATTAGAGCGATTCGTTTACGATAATAAGGGGACGCCGGAAAATTTCCAAAACGCCTTAAACGAAAAGAACATAAATACACGGAGGAGTTATCAATATGACCGTGATGGAAATAACACAAGCCATTGGACACTACTAATGAGAAGTTGCTTTCTAGGACGAAACGATATAGCTCGCATACTTATAGACAAAGGGGCAAATATGAGTATTACTAATGAGTTGGGATATAATGCTTTAATAGCTAGTCTATCCAATCTTGAAGTTAAGAATGACTCCGGTGGCCAAGAAATAAAAAAAGAAATTATATTTAGTATCATGAAATCTGGTATTGATATCAACGGTACTTTTATTCATACTGATGGAAACATTACTTCTGCATTTGTTGAAGCTTCATGTAATGGTTATTTAGATGTCATCAAAGAGCTTTATGATATGGGAGCAAATTATCAAATTAATGGCGACAAGGGAAGAACAGTTTTGATGGCCGCATCCTATACTTGCCGAATTGATGTTCTAAATTTTTTACTAGAACTTGGAGCTGATGCCGCTTCCATTGATAACTTTCCTGCGTTTTGGGAATATAATAAATATGAGGATGAGCAAAAAGTAATAGAAATTCTTAAAAATGCTGGTGCAAACCTCAATTAATCTTATTGATACAAGTAGTAGAAAAAAAGTAAGTCACTAATCGAGTAAGCGGCTCTGCCGTTAATTAGGAATGAAGTGCAGCTTTCTCACCAGATAAAACACCCTCTTTCCGCTGAATCTGCCCGCATCTACATCATTAGGTTTTGGTTTGTTACAATAGTCGGAACGACGCATATGCGGGGAAGAATATGAAAAAGCTGAATGAAATAAAATTGAGTGCACAGAAACTTTTTGCAGAGAAAGAGATCAAATTGGTTAATGAATTTTTACTTACGCAACTAAAGACTTTAAATCATGAATTATTTAACCAAGCATTATTATTGGAAGCTCAAAGAAATACAATACTCAGATACAAAGAAGAAGAACTAATCACAAAAGAACAATTCAACGTCGAAAGAAATAAGTTACAAAAAGCTTTAAACGAATTCATTAATAATTTAGATAGTCCAGTAAAAAAAGAAACGCCCTCAAAAAAATCATCAAAAAAGCAATTACTCAAATTAATTTTAGTTGTTCAATTATTAATACTCTTAGGAATAGGAATACTAATTTATATGCAAATTTAATAGCATTGTGCTTCATCAAAAAAATTAAGAAATTAATTTCTAAAAAAATAGAATATGGCAACAATCAATACTTATTTAAGCTTCATGGGTAAGACTGAACAAGCATTTAATTTTTACAAATCAGTATTTGGTGGTGAATTCGTTGGCGGAATAAGACGCTTTGGGGATATGTCTGATAATGATTTAATGTCGGAAGCTGACAAGCAAAAAGTCATGCACGTTGGTTTACCAATCGGGGAGGGGAGTTTACTGATGGGGACAGATCTCCTTGAATCTCTGGGACAATCGTTAACCTTTGGAAATAATTATCATATATCTATTAGTCCAAAGAGTAAAGAAGAAGCTATTAAATTATTTAATGGGCTTTCCTCAGGAGGAACGGTAATCTCGCCATTGGAGACTAAATTTTGGGGTGCGTACTTTGGAGCTTTTACTGATAAATTCGGAGTGCAATGGATGGTAAATTATCTTCAACCATAAATTTAAAACGAAGCACCAAAAGTATTGACGAAAGTGGTAAAGTTTGAACTCAATGAATATGTTATTCCCTTTTTTGAAAATTGTGAAACCAATCAAGAATTATTAAAACAGCTTAAAAGCAAAAAACTAGACGAAATAGATAAATAAAAGTCTATCTCTGAAAGGTTCTTTATGTATTGTGACTTGAACCTCAAAGAAAAAGCCATTAATAAATACAATAGTCTTGTTAAATAAAATTGGGGAACCAGAATAACATTTATATTCTTTTGGAAAAACGGCATTCCCTCTCCTCCAAAGGTATTCAAGAAAGATCTCAAAATCCATTTTCTTGAACTAATTGTCCATATTTATCTTCCAGTCTTGGTCTATATTTGGAACTATCAATTAACCAATAATTCATTTTGCTTTTTTTGAAAAGCAGATTAGGATTATTAATTATTAAACAACTTCATGAAACAAATACTTTCAACGTTAACATTAATCACATTTATTATGATACAGACTCAAGCACAAACTGCCAATCTTCAATTAATTGAAAATACGATTAACCATTACTTCGATGGAACGATTAATCACAATGCTAGATCTATTGAAAAGGCGTTTCATCCAACGGCAAGCATGAAATGGAACGACAAGGAATACATGGAAGTTAACGCCGTTCAGGCTTTAAGTGAATATGTAAACGCCAATGATCCCGTTAAAACAAAGACCAATATTGTTGCGATCAATATTGTAGGCGATGCTGCCAATGTTCAGTTGGAATTGGAATATGAAACCTTTTACTTTGTTGATTTCATGCATCTTATGAAAATAAAAGGGGAGTGGA
>JBGCFY010000010.1:0-11781 GCA_045110315.1 Saprospiraceae bacterium | reverse complement strand
AATTAGTTGTAAGCGCTTGGTTTTCAAGATGAAGCTCCATTTTTTTTTCGTAGCCATAGCTACGGGGAAAAAAATTAGCTGAAATATTGGAAATCAATGGCTTGCAAATAAATCATCTATCTATTTTAAAACAACTTCTTTTAAGTATAATATGAATTACCAATCGCTTTCTTACATTTAAGAAGCGACGACTAACTTTGATCTTAATTTATCTTGAAATTCTGCTAAGGAAAATTTACTGTAATGATTAAATAAGTATAGCAAGCTCGATTCATCCATCAAACTTAGGTTCTTTTTTAATAAATTCAACTTCATTAGGGTTTCTTGGCATTCAATGACGACTTGGTTTGCGTTACCTTCTTCAAATTGAAGATTTTGTAAAAACGCTTCGTTCGATAAATCTTTGTCGAGATTGGAAGCTAAGGCAATGTCTTTCATATCGACAATTGCTTCGTTTAGTTTGACGCGTAACTCAATTGAAATAATTAACTCATCAATCAGTTTTACGATACGTTCTTTTAGGATAAGTTCGGGCATATAAGATAAGTTTTAACTGCGAAGCTATTTTGCTTGACTCCATAACTTCTTTCTACACAATGTACTGGGAAAATTTAGATTTTACGCTTATTGTGGGGGAGCATTTCAGCGTGTCGATTAAGCAACTCCTTCGATTAATGATTTCAAATTACTCAAAGAAAGTTCTTGGTTTTTTGGGACAGGGATAATTTACACTAAATCTATCCCACTAGAAAGTGAAGATTACCAATCAACGTGACGCTTTTTAAAAAAGCATTACAATTTTGTTGATATGAGTTAACTCAACAAGCTAACTGTTTTAAGCGGGCTAAAATTTCTTTTAGATCCCATTGATCGTAATGTGTAAATAAAGATAGGAGGTATTCTAATTCCAGCAAAGGCAAAAATTTCTTTAGGAGGTAGAGTTTATTAATCGCTACTTGACACTCCACAATTACTTTAGTCGCTTCTTCGTTTCTCAAGAGTGCAATTTCCATTTGCTGAAAGTCGAACTGACTTTGACAAGCTACCGCTACACTAATCGTTTCAAGCGGAACAACACTTTCCCCATTTAACTGAATCCTCAACTCTAATGTCGCTATATGTTCCTCTATATAACTTAGCAGTTGTGTCTTTTGAGCACAAATCATAAACGTTGATTTAGATGTAGACGGAGGAGGGAATCGTCTTCTTTTACTTATAATTGTAGGGGGGATCGAATAACTAGTTATACTGTAAAATAGATAATACTACTTTTTAAATCTCAGTATTGTTAGGGGGTAACGTTCTACCTATCCTCTACAAACTAGAGGAAAAATAGTTGATTTATAAGTTATTTTTTTAGAAAATTCTACACTTTTGTGACAGCATTCCGGAAGGAAAATAATTTAGCATTCTCATCATTAAAAGATTGTTCTTTAGCTTTTCTGCGAGCACTAGCTTATGGCTAGCACAACGTTTACTAAGGGAAAAACAGGCTTTTAGCTATTTTTTAAAACTTAACTTGAGAAAACAGCTTAACGCTATAGATTCTTTTTGAGGCTAATATTTACGAGTTTGGAAGTTGGAGTGTGACTTTTATCTGCAACGCTATCTACAGGAATCAAAACATTGGCTTCGGGAAAATAGGTTGCCGTACACTGTCGAGGAATATCATAAGCAATTACTTTGAATTTGGGTGCAGTGCGCATTTCTCCTCGAAAATGGCTCGTCAAATCAACAAAATCTCCCGTCTTCAAATTAGCCATTTTCATGTCTTCCGCATTCATCAAAATAATACGACGTCCGTTAAAAATACCTCGGTAACGATCATCTAAGCCATAAATGGTGGTATTGAATTGATCATGACTACGAATTGTCATCATCCAAAATTCTCCTGCTTGCAATGGATTATTGGGCACTGGATTAACCGAAAAGTTAGCTTTTCCAGTATTCGTATTAAATTTTCCTTCCCGTGGTCCGTTTGGCAAATAAAATCCACCTTCGTTACGCACCCGCTGATTATAATTATCAAAACCTGGAATTACCTGCTCAATCAAATCTCGAATCAAATCGTAATTACCAGTCAACTTTTGCCAATCAGTTGGTGTCTTGTCTTTTAAAGTAGCCATTGCTAATCCCGCTACAATCGCAGGTTCACTTTTCAATTGTGGCGAAGCAGGCGTTAAACTCCCTTGTGAATTATGAACAATTCCCATCGAATTTTCTACACTTACAAACTGACGACCATGCTGCTGGTTATCTACTTCTGTCCGCCCCAAACAAGGTAAAATAATCGCCGCTTTTCCGGTAATGAGATGGCTACGGTTAAGCTTCGTAGAAACCTGTACGGTTAGTTTACAATTCTGCAAGGCTTTCGCGGTATACTCCGTATCGGGCGTTGCCGATAAGAAATTCCCACCCATTGCAAAAAACACCTTCCCTTCTTCGGTTGCCATTGCTTTAATCGCTGCTACGGTATCGTGCCCATGAGCGCGCGGTGGTTCAAAATTACAAGCTTCCTTTAAACTATCTAGAAATGAGGTAGGTGGTTTTTCCCAAATCCCCATCGTACGGTCACCTTGTACGTTACTATGCCCTCGTACGGGACAAGTCCCCGCCCCCGGTTTACCAATGCTTCCTTTTAGTAAAAGTAGATTGACTACTTCTTTAATATTATGAACCCCATTTTTATGTTGCGTTAAGCCCATCGCCCAGCAAGTGATAATCTTATCCGCGTGTAAGATCATTTTGGTTGCAGCTTTAATTTCTGCTAAACTAATTCCTGCTTGAACCGCTAACGCCTCAATGTCTTGAGTTTTCAAATCCTCGAGAAAGGCTGCGACGCCCGTGGTATTATTTTTAATAAACTCCTGATCAAAAACTTGTCCTGGATTTTTTTCTTCGGCTTGCCACAACAAGTACATGATTGCTTTAATCAAAGGTACGTCACCATTGATTTTAACTTGTAGAAAAAGGTCTGTAATGGAAACGCCACCACCAACCCAGCCCGATAAATGCTGAGGATTTTTAAATTTAATCAAACCCGTTTCTGGCAATGGATTAATCGTAATGACTTTAGCACCAGCTTTCTTCGCAATTTCTAGTGCACTTAGCATCCGTGGATGATTCGTACCGGGATTCTGTCCAAGAATGATGATCAAATCTGCAACGTAAAAGTCTTCTAGCTTAACGGAACCTTTACCAATTCCTAAGGTTTCTGAAAGCGCTACGCCGCTTGATTCGTGGCACATATTTGAACAATCAGGAAGGTTATTCGTGCCGTACTGTCGTACAAATAATTGATATAAGAATGCCGCTTCGTTACTTGTTCGTCCTGAGGTATAGAAAATAGCATCATTGGGTGTAGCTAAGCTATTCAATGCTTCTCCAATTTGTGCAAAAGCTGCTTCCCAACTAATTTCTTCGTAATGAGTTGCGCCAGGTTTCAAGATCATAGGTACGGTCAAACGCCCACTTTTCCCAAGTTTGTAATCAGACCAATTTGAAAGCTCAACCACCGAATGTTGCTTAAAGAAATCGGGAGTAATCCGACGACTGGTTGCTTCTTCTGCAATTGCCTTTGCTCCATTCTCGCAATACTCTCCTACGGAAGATCGTTCCTCAGGATCAGGCCAAGCACAACCTGGACAATCAAAACCATCTTTTTGGTTGATGCTAAAAAGCGTCTTAGTACAAGTACGTACATTCATCGCAGAAAGCGTATGCGATAAAGTAGACATAACCGCAGGAACACCCGCAGCTACTTTAGCTGGTTTTGTAATGCGAATATCTTCGTCTTCGATGGGCGTAATGGCACAAAGTTTTTTCATGATCTTCTTCTTTAAACATTTCTAGTTTGGTGCGAGCACTTTGAAATACTGGATTCCATTTTTTGGTCACCAAGCACAATTGACAAATTATCAATTATTTGCTACAATGAGAAAAAGATTGACATCTTTAATTATAGAAGTTCATTAAAATGAAAGTCTTTAGACACTTTGAGCTACCCAATTCTCCTGAACATCTTCCCAATTTGAACCGTTAAAGAGAAAATAACAATTTAAAGATGGCAACAACGCAGCAGAAAAAAATTTACAAAAGAAAACGGTTTATTTTTCCAATTATCCTAATTATCGGTCTCCTTATATTCCGCATATTTCTCCCTACACTCGTCAAGAACTATGTTAATCGCGTCCTTGCAGACTTGCCCCGTTACTACGGACAAGTAGCCGATATTGATATCGCATTGATTCGAGGTGCTTACGTAATTAAAGGACTTTACTTGAATCGGGTCAATGCCAAAACACAAGTACCTTTTGTAAAATTCGGATCTGCAGATATTTCCGTAGAGTGGAAATCTTTATTCAAAGGAAAGATTGTTAGTGAAATCTATTTAGATCAGTTGGATGTCATTTATGTACAAGAAGATATGCAGACAACTAGCAAAGAAGGAGAACCCAACGAAGAAGATTGAACCAAGGCTTTAGTTGATCTAGTTCCGTTGGATATAAATCGCTTTGAAATAACGAATGGTAAATTAGCTTTTGTAGAAGTGAATGCCGATCCTACGATTGATTTACAAATCAATCAACTAACGTTTACCGCAGATAATCTAAGAAATATTGTTGCAAAAGATCGAACACTCCCCTCCCCGATTAAAGCAACCAGAAAATCAATTGGCGGCGGTGATTTTTCTATTGATGGAAAAGTAAACCTCATTAAGGAAATCCCAGATATGGACTTAGCTTTCGCACTCGAAAATGTGGACGTGACTGCTATCAATGATTTTTCTAATCATTACGCAAGTTTAGACTTTGAACGAGGAGATTTAGGTCTTTTTAGTGAAATTGCCATCGCCGATGGTTATTTAAAAGGCTACTTTAAAACTTTATTATCTGACTCTAAATTTATTGGAAAAGAAGACGGTTTTCTGGAAACACTGTGGGAAGGTCTCGTTGGCTTTTTTCGTTATATTCTTAAAAACCAAAGAACGGACACCCTTGCCGTAAAGGCACCCTTAGAAGGTGATCTAACGAAAGTAGAAACCGGCGTATGGTCTGCAATTGGTAGCATTTTCAGGAATGCCTTCATTGATGCTTTTGAAAAAGGAGTAGATGGAGAAGTGGAATACGAAGATGCTTTTGCAGAAGAAAATAGTGGCCAAACGGATTCGAAAAACAAGCCGGAGAAAGAAGAGAAACGTTAATTATTTACGAGTCATACCTTTTTCTTTATTTTTTTATAAAGTTGTTTAATAAAAAAAACAGCCGTTGAGAAAGGCTTTGCCTTCACGCAAGTAAACAGCGTTTTTTTTCAAGCCCGCCTTTGCCGGCAGTGAAGCTCTTCCTTTAAGTTTCTAGCACCGTTAAAAGCTAAAAAATTGGACAAGATCAATTTGTAAATATTTTTGGAGTTTTTAAATAAAAAAGATTAGAACAATTGCGCCAAGCCAAAGACAATATATTCTCCAAAAAATAACACCCATACAAATTGATAATAGCGACTAATGGATTTCGCATCTTGTAAATTAGTCCGGCGGCTTTGCCAAACCAATGCCAGTAAAAATAAAAAATGACTGACAACCATCGTTGGCATATGTAAAAGTGTGGGATTCAAGTATGCGTATAAAATTAACGTTACAAAACTCAATCCCATTAAAACATTTCCAATAAAAAATACGCGCTGCGCACCAAGTTGAATACTTAAGGTTTGAATATTATAGCGTCGATCGCCTTCCATATCTGGAATATCTTTAAACCAAGCAATGATGATGCTGTAGATAAAAATAGTAATCATAAGTAACCAAACTACGGGCGTCAACTCATGCGCTCCATTCAATACCGAATGAAAATGTAAGAATAAAAGTGCATTCACAATCACACCCCGCACCGCGATGATACAAAAAGCCGCCCAAAAGGAAAATCGCTTTAACCGAATTGGAGGAAGCGAATAAGCCGTTCCTAAAAACAAACTCAACAATACCGTCCACAGCAAATATTGCCCTAAATAAATCGCAATACCCAAAGATAAAAGGACACTCACACCGACAATACCGTACGCTAAGTTTTTGGAAAAAGCTCCCGAAGCCAAGGGCAGATATGGCTTATTTATTTTATCAATCTCTACGTCCGTAATTTGATTTAAACCAACGATGTAAATATTAGCTCCCAAACAACTTAATAAAGTCAAACCCAAAACCGATAACTGCAAGTCCGTCCCTTCGTTTACCGACCAAGCAATCAGGTACAAGACGACAATACTCAGCGTTGTCCCAATAATCGTATGCAAGCGCGAGAAGCGAATAAAGTTAATTAAGAAGTTCATACTTTCGTCGCTTGAAATACGCCAAATTGAATAATTTTGCGTTGGTAACCGCTCGTCATATAACGCATCGCCCAAGCACCACGAATCGTAGGCCAGCCTGCTTTCAACAATCCTTTAATGGATCGCCACTGAAAAACGGATTGAATAACTGCTTTCCAAAACGGCGCAACAATATCACTCCAATCTGCTGATTTAATTTCTTGAAAACCTGCTGTACGTGCTAGCCCTTCTATCGTCGCAATCGAAACCATTGGCGGTAAATGATACAACTCATAAATTTTGGCTAACAATTTTTGTTCAGACTTTTCCAAAGCAGGTGGTTCTTTTCGATGACACCACGTTGCCATAATTAACCTACCCTGCGGTTTGAGTAGATCGTAAAACATATTTAAAAGTCCTTGCTTATCTGCGATGTGCTCTGCACTTTCCATCGACCAAATCAGATCATATTTTTCTTCTGTGCCTGCAAGGCTCATCATATCTTTTGCTTCGATCGTCACTTGTGCTGCAAGTCCGGCAGCTTCGTTGTAGCGGCGACCATTGGCAGCTTGTACGGGACTCAAGGTAACGGCAAGTACCTTCGCATTAAATTGCTTGGCTAACAACCGCGCGCTGCCACCTACACCGCAACCCGCGTCAAGAATTTCCGAAGCTTGTGTTACCTTGCCCCACTTCAAAATCTCGGCAACCAAATCCAATTGCGCTTGGGTGTGCGTCTTTGTACCAACTTCCCCATTTTCGTAGTAGCCGTGGTGCATATGTTCTCCCCACACTTCTAACCAAAGCGGTGTAGATTGATCATAAAACTTACCAATTCGTTCGTTGAGTGTCATAGTGAATTACTTAGTTGATCCAAGAAACAATAAGTGCGGTGAGTAACGCAAAAGTTACAACAAGCGCCATAATTTGATAGCCATTTAGTCGCTCACGATATTCTGGTGCAATGTGTTCTTGTGAGGTAAAACTATTCCGCAGATACCCAAATAAGGCCACCGGAATAAAGATAAACCCTGCGATAGAACCAATCACCACTCGCCCGAATAACTGCAAGGCTCGCCACAATCCAAAGCTTTCTTTTTGTCCTTCGGGAACAGCTTCTTTAATTTGTTGTGTCGTTTCAATCGGAGAAACACCCGCCTTAGGTTTCGTCCCCGAAATAGAAATACAGTATTTGTCTTTGTACTTAATCCAGTGCGGAGCCACGTATTTAACTTCAATATTTTCGAAACCTGCTTGCTTAAACCAAGTTCGGTATGCTTCGTCTTTTGGAAACAACATCCAAGTATTGGCGATAAAACTACCTAAAGCGTGCGGCGGATCCAAAGGACCAATCATCGTTGCAACGCCACCTGCTTTGATGACGCGATACGCTTCCGTAATTCCTTTTTGCGGATTTGGCCAGTATTCGATACTTCCCGCCGAAACGTAACGATCAAAATGATCCGTCGGAAAAGGGATATTTTCCGCATCACCAATTTTAAAGGTACAGCCTTGCAGACTTGCTTTTTGCTTCGCTTTCGACATTTGGTGCGGACTCTGATCCACGCAAGTCACTTGCGTTGCCGGCACCAATCGTACAATACCTTCCGTTGTAAATCCCGTTCCTGATCCTACGTCGATGACCTGCACATTGGGTACTTCCAACTGACCAATCATCAAAGCATCATCCCGCATTTTCTTTGTCCAAAATAAAGGATTTACTAATTTATCATAAAAGATAGAAAGGTATCGATAGAACCAAAATGCTTCCTTCTTGTGTTGCATTAATCGCATAGTAGGTGTTTTTTATTTTTGAAATTGTTTTAAATACCAACAACTTCTTGTGAGGAGGTAAACCAAGTCGCTCGCAATAGTTAAGCTTCGACCACAGTATGTGTAATCGTCGTCACAGGACAAATATCTTCGCAAAGTAAGCAAGCTATATCGCAAGGTTGATCCACTGCGATGGTATCAAAAGGGCTGATAAAACCAGCATCGTGGGGACAAACAGCAACACAGGCACCACAATTAATACAAGCATTCCAGCCAATTTGAAAACTAACGGATTTTGGTTTGCGCATGGTAATATTTTCTATATTTTTTTAAATTCAGAATCGGGACTAAAATAATCTGACATGGTTTGATAGAGCATTTGATCTCGTTGGGCAATATCTTTTGTTTTAAAAATTTGAGATTTGATGCCATATAATTTCCACATCTTATTTCCAAGTGCTACCAGCCATTCGTCTTGGTAACGTTTAAGATTTTCCGCCGTAGCGGGAACCTTACTCGCCAAGAATTCTCCCAGAAAATTACCCGCAATCCAGCCACCACTCAAAGCGGTGTGTAAACCACCTCCCGTAATTGGATTGACATGTCGAGCAGCATCACCAACGAGAATTAAATTATCTGCGTACTGTGTTTTTAAAGGTGCCGCCAAAGGAACACCACCGCCTTGAATTTCTAGAATCTTTGAATTTTTAAATCGTTCTTTGAAAAAAGAATTTTGCATAAAATGGTCGAGATGCCATTGTGCATTTTGTTCGGTCATCGTGCGAGCAACACCTAGTCCAATTTCTGCGTAGCCATTTCCTTTTGGAAAAACCCAAGCGTAACCGCCGGGCGCCCATTCGTGTCCTGTAATAATTTCTAACAGCCCATTCGTTTCGACTTGATCGACAATAAACTGTAAGCAACTTGCTAGCTCTGCTAATTTGATGTGCGTCGTCAAACCTGCCCATTTCCCTACTTGCGATTGCAAACCATCCGCACCGACAAGTACTTTAGTTTTTACGGTGATCTCTTGATTAAAACGACGCAATTGTACTTCGCAATTTCCATCCGAAGTTACTTCGTAATTCAAGCCTTCCGTTTTGAGCCATACCTCTACCCCAGCCCGTTCCGCTGCGGTCATTAAACAGCGATCGAAGCGACGACGATCAACGACGTAACCTAAAGGATTTTTGTCGGCAGCAGCACCATAAGTAGCTGGCTTCAACTCGCGATAATCAATTTTCTTACTATCTCCTTTTTCGTTGAGAATATCAAAACCATAAATAGCTTCGTGAACAAACTCTTCTTCGGGGGAAACACCTACGGATACGAGACCATGATGACTGATCGCGCCCGAGCACTGAATTGGACTTCCCAATTCTTGTTTTTTATCTACCAATAAAACTTTTAAATTATTCTGCGCAGCGATTCGCGCCGTAGTTGTACCTGCTGGACCGGAGCCAATAATAACAACATCGTAGTTTTCTTGCATAGTGCGTTTTTCAACAGTTCGTTAGTTGTGAGCGATGATGATGCTCTTGCTTTTAGTCTCCAGCTTTTTTTTAGGATAATTTTGAGTCCTAAGTAATTCACAGTTATAAACCTTTTAAGAATCAGAAATGTTCAAAAGAGCTAAGTTTTAAAACAACTTCAATAAATCCTTCCTTTAGCTATTTAGGCATTAGCTTACCACTATTCGCTCAGGATGGCTATAGATGTTGAAGGATTGATCTCTTAAAAAGCCAACCATACTCATATTTTTTTCTTTGGCTAGCTCGATGGCCAAACTAGAAGGAGCGCCAACCGCTGCCAACATTGGAATACCTGCCATCATGGCTTTTTGTACCAATTCGAAACTAGCTCTTCCACTCACCAGAATTAGAAAATTGCTCAAAGGTAACATACCTTCTTGCAAAGCAGCACCGATTAATTTATCTACCGCATTGTGGCGACCGACATCCTCTCGAATCAAATGTAACTTTCCATTAGCATCAAAAAGCGCGGCGGCGTGTAATCCGCCCGTATCTTCAAAGACGGCTTGTTGGACACGTAAACTTGCGGGTAATTGGTGCAAAACGGCAGGGGCAAATCTTACCGTTTGATTGGCTAAATCATATTGTGTTTGCGTATGAATGGCCTCGATCGAAGCTTTTCCACAAACACCACAACTAGAAGAAGTATAAAAATGCCGTTCAAGAGATTTTAAATCTAACTTTACCTCTTCGGTTAACTTCACGAGTACCACGTTTTCTTGCATCGTTGGATTCCAATGCTTTTCAAATGCGATACTCGAAACTTGATGCTGACTTTGGATAATGCCTTCTGTAAATAGAAACCCAATCGCCAAATCAAAGTCACAACCGGGCGTTCGCATGGTAATAGAAATACTCTTTTGTTCGCGAGCTTCTACCAAACCGTAGCTTAGCTTAATTTCCAAAGGCTCTTCTACTGCCAAATGATCTTTTTTGGCAATTTTCTGATTACCTTCGATACGCCAGATGTCGATAGGATTGGTTGCTCTTTTACTCACTTTAATAAATTTAAATCTGCTAATTTCGTTGCAATTTTGCGATCATTGGATAAGCGAGGTACTTTATTTTGTCCGCCCAATTTCCCTTGCGACTTCATGTATTGCCGAAAAGCATCTTTCTGCGTAGGACGAATTTTTAAAGTACAGAGGATTTTTCCTTTGATGAGATCTTCGTAATAAATATTTTGTTGCTGTAGCATTGCATCCACCTTGGCAGCAAAACCTTCCAAGTGATCTGGAGCATTATCAAATTCGATGAACCATTCATGATACGGCAAGCCACCTTCTGGCGGTGTTACTTGAGGTGCTACGGTAAATTCAACAATTCTTACGCCTTCTTCTTTGGCAACGGACAAAATAGATTCTTCCACTTCTTTACCAATTACGTGTTCCCCAAAAGCCGAAATGAAATGTTTCACACGTCCCGTAACCAATAATCGATAAGGATCTTTCGAGACAAATTTAACGGTATCTCCAAGATTATATCCCCACAAACCAGCATTATTATTGATGATCAAGGCATAATTAACACCCAATTCGACATCCTTAAGGGAAAGGCGAGTAGGATTGTCATTATGAATTTCTTCGACGGGAATAAATTCAAAAAATATCCCAGAGAGCGCATTTAATAACAAACCCTCTTCTGTTTGACTATCTTGAAAAGCAATAAACCCTTCTGAAGAAGGATAAGTTTCTACGCCATCTAATCGTTTGCCAACCAAGGTTTCAAGGGCTGCACGGTAAGGCTCGTAATTAACACCACCGTAGACGAAGACAGAAAAATTTGGAAAAAGGTCTTTGATATATTTTTTACCACTTTCGGCTAGCAAACTTTCGTAGTACATTTGTACCCACGGCGGAATACCGCTAATCATTCGCATATCTTGATTAATCGTTTCTTTTACGATCGCTTCCAATTTGTCTTCCCACGCATCAATGCAATTCGTTTTGAAACTAGGCAACTGATTCATTCGTAGCCAGCGCGGTACTTGGTGATTCACGATACCAGATAATCTTCCCGTTAAAATGCTACCTACTTTTTCTAATTCCGGACTTCCTGAAAGAAAGATCATTTTACCATCTAAAAACTGACCGTTTCCTGAATGAGCAAAATAATTAAATAAAGCATTTCTGGCGGTTCCAAAATGATTGGGTAAACTATCTTTCGTCAGGGGAAT
>JBGCFY010000009.1:0-31319 GCA_045110315.1 Saprospiraceae bacterium | reverse complement strand
ATGCCACCGACCAATCGCCGCATCATACCACCGCGCCCCATAATCATTCCAATCCAAACCAAAGTCCTCATTCAACTCCTTCCCATTATACTGATATAAATTCCGCGTCGGCAACTGCGGCGCCCAAGGTCCATTCATATTCATACCAAAAGGATAATAATGGTTTTCTTGTAAGACTTCCGTCTCGTTAATCTCTGGATTATTAGGGTCGTAAACCGTTTCGTCGATAATGCCGTTTCCATTGAAATCAGAGAAGCTAAGGCGAGCATTTCCCAGATGATCTTTCAAGGTGTATTCGTATCGAAAACCATCCACCGTCGGGATCACGCGACCTTCTTCGTGGTAAATGGCTTCTAATTGTTGGTCTTGGTATTCGATTCCGGCGGCGTAATCTCGGACCATCGTATTCGTACCATCATAAACTTTCTTTTGCAACTTAATACCTGCCGCATCATAAAGGATTTCAATGTATTTAACAATGTCCTCCTCCATCTCAAAGATAAACTTTTTCGGTAAATTTAAATGGTTATACTTTACCGCCACTTTTTTGTTACCATCATAAACCATATTTCCATTGGCGTCGTACTCAAAACTACCGCTTCCGTCGTAACCTTCCGCTGCGTAAGCATTTACCGTTTTGTCCGTCACACTCCCCAATTGATTACCACCATAACTATATTTCAAATTATCAATTTGCCCAGCGTTGTAACAACCCGTCGACTGCTGCACCATTCCGTAACGACGAAGCGTCTTAATATTACCGCGATGATCATAGTTCAAGTTATCCACCGAATACTGGTCTCCCGCAAGGTATTGGTCTTTGGTCACACCTGCATATTTAGCTTTTTTCAAACGATCTAATTCATCGTATTGAAAGGCGTAGCTCTGCGTCGCACTACCTTGTACTTGCCAAAAAACCTGCGCAATATTACCGTTGTATTGTGGCGTAGATCCTAATAGTTCTTCTCCACGATCATATTTTAATTCCATTCCAAATAAGTCATTGTCCGCTACGGAGGAACTAGGTAATTCATTGTTCCACTTTTTACCAATGTACTCGGTTAGCTTATCCGTTACTTTCGTAAGGCTTTCGGTATTGCTTAGTACCAAACTTAAATCTTGACTCAACAGATTGACTAAATTACTCACCTGTACATCAATATCCGCTGCTGAAATATTGGTGTTACTCAAATGCTGGGTAAGAGAATCTGTGTAGGCTGTTGGTCCTACAGGGTTTCCAATTTTAAAGCTTTGCGTTACAACGACACTTGTACTATCTGTTTCGGATACTAAGATATAATTTTGTTTCAAAACTAAATTAGTTGCTTCTCCCGCAGCTAAGGCGGCTAGATTAAAATGGAGCAACACCGTAGGGTTCAATAACTTTTCTGGTGCTTTGGGTTCCGTTGGACTGGGAATGGTTCCCGTTGGCGGTAAGCAAGTCGTACAAGCTCCAAGAACTTGCGGCGGACCACACATTGCTAAAAGATCACCACTAATCGTGTTCACACTATTGATGTGTGTCAACCATCCTTTTTGATTGTATCGGTAATCGATCGATTGTAATGTGCCTCCTAGGTTTTTCTCAATAACTTGATCTTTGTTGTTATAATTGATGTGACTCAAGGTAACGATATCCGACGAGTTCAATCCTCCCCCCGCAACTTGATGCGTAATTTGTTTGGTTCGAAAGGAATGGTCAAAGTCAAACGTTTGGTTGATCTCGTAATTTCCATTTGCACTTTTATGAATACGTTTACTTCGCTTCACTTGATCCGCAGCGTTGATTTCTAAAATTTGATTTTCATCAAAACCACCGATATGGTTATCGGTAATCGTATTAATAATTCTACCGTAAAGGTCGTAACAATTCGTTGTGTACAGCCAATCTCCTAAACCATCTTGCGTCAAAGTTCTGACTCGACTGCCCGTAATTTTTCCTTTCAAAATCGCTCCTCCACTTCCAAGGTTACAACTCTTACTCACGCCTTGATAAGTATCATAAAACGTTTCACTTAATATTCCTACACCTTCGAGGATCGTTCTAATCGGTCGATCGTAATCATCATAAATAGTACTAATCACGTTGCCATTTGCATCGGTACTCGTTACCAAACGATCTCGCGCGTCGTAAGTATAGCTCTGGACGCCCGCATTCGGAATTGTTTTTTCGATCAATAAATTTCTAGCATTATATTTATATAAATAACTGGGACCTGCAACACCATTTTCTCCCGGCGTAATTATTTCTTTGACATTACCTCTACCGTCGTAAACCGTGTAAGTATCTACTCGATTTGCAACCGCTTCTCCATTTACAAATTTCCGAGAGAGTATTGTTCGCCCCAATTGATCCATAAAGTCAATAGATCGATTTCCGTTTTCATCAATCATCTCCGTCTTGTATAAACTCTGCGCAGGGTAAAAACCGCCAAGTTGGTAATTGATAACTTCATCCGTCACTTGGTTTGCATAATAATGATATTCTATTTTTACGGCTCCTGATTCTAGGTAAGATTTTTCTTGTAGCGTTCGCCCCAAGGGAGAAGCTTCAAATTCCTGTATTGTATTTCCCGTCACATAATGATTCGTTAAGTTTTGTCTACCTTGATTATCATAATAAAAACGCTCCGTAGTAACATCTTCATTGTTTACGCCATGACCAACAGCAACTACCGCTTTCAATCGTCCTAAGCCATCAAACAATTGCTTACTTACTTGATCATCTGTGTCACTGTAAATAGTTTGTGTTTCAATGTAGTTGTTTCCAAATCCTGTGAAGTAACTATTTTTCACTTGCACCTTTCCTCCTCGAGTACTCGACAGCTTCAAGCGATGATAACGATCGTAGTTATAGTTTGTACTCAAACCGTCGATGCTTATTGTCGATTGCAATAATCGATCGTTAGTATAGTTATACTCCGAAGTCCAGTCCTTATATTTCCGCGACATTAGCAAACCATTCTCCCATTGATAACTATAATTGCTACCATAATTTGGGCGTTCTAATTCTTGAGGATAACCGTCCGTATTATAAATCATTTTACCACTCCACACCCAATTATTTTCTTCACTGTTGTCGGGATCGTATTCGTATTTATAAAAATCTGTAGGAAGCGTCAAATTGTCATTGGCAGCAATAGCATTAAATTTCAATCGACTACCGACAACTAATTCTCCAGCTTGAAACTGTTTAACTTGCACGGGAATTCCCGTCATATGTTTGTTCAATAAATTAGCTGAAAAAATAGCCGGATTTTCAGAATAGGCATAGGCAGTTTCTGTGCGTTGAGTCGTTCCATCACTATTCGTCGTTGCCGTTGCAATCAGATTGAAGTGTGTGTCTTCGTATTCATAGTTCGTTTGAGAGACAATCGGATCTTCTCCATTTTCGTCAAAATTACGCTCCGTAGTAGCGACTACATAATGCCACTGTGGCACACTTGCGTATAGATAAAGTTGCGCGCGATAATTAATACAATCTGTTACAATCGCCGTATTTAGCCAAGGATTTGTCGTTACCATCATTCCCCAAATAAATGGGAAATTTTCATCACCATAGAAAAAATTATTGTAAGTATTTTCTGTTTCCCTTACGATTAAAAAATTATCATCCGTTATTTTTTTGTAGTCGATCTGTTTTAATAAACTACCATTTTTTTGGTTGTAAAATAATGCCATTCCCTGCGGGCTTTCCCCCGATTCGTTGACGGGAGCTTCGTTGTAATAATGGAAATCCGATTTTCCGCCTTCATTATTTCCTCCATAATGCGTCGTCACTTGACTGTAGCCAATAAAACTCCCCGCCGCCGCTTTGCTAAGTGGCCTTACACTACTAGAACTACGATCTAGCAGATCACGGTGTTTCCACTCCAAAGAATTTAAAGCACTGCAACCACCATTAAATGCCTTTACTTTCATGTACTCCGGATGGTTAATGGCAATCCCCGAACAAACACCTGAACTATCTCGATAGGCAAACCATTTTTTATTAGTTGGATTATTACCATCATGATCTTCAATACTTTTAATACGCATTCCACCACCAGTTTTTGAGGTCACCAACGTATAGTCTAACCAATTGATCGAATAATTGATGTCAATATTTTGCGGTAATCCATTTGCATAGTTACAACTCGGTACGATTTCCATTTGGTAATTTCCACCAGGCGTTAAGTTTAAATTTTCTGCCAAACTAAAAGCTTGATTCGTTCGATTAAAATAAACACCATCGTAGTCCCAAGTTTTAATAATATTGGTATTCGGATTTGGATTCGCCAAGTTTCTCAAAATGGCTTGGAAGCCAATTCCATTCGTCAAATTGCCATCCACAAAATTGATCGAGCCGCCAGGAGAACATATTCCTTCTTCCGTACTCAGGATATTCCAATTAATGGATACTTCTGCAAAGGCAACTGGATATTGTTGCACAGTGCTCACCGTTAAATCTGTTGGTGGTGGAATATTTCCAGCGTTGGGTAAATATTTGATTGTCGCCTCCGCTGCTTTTGGTGAATAAGGGTTTTCAAGGTTCGAATAGCAGTTTGCTTCGTAGCTAAGTTTAGTAAATCCGCCCGTTGGATAGTTAATTTGTTCCAACAAAAAAGCAGCTGTATAATCTGCATTCGGCGTTTTATCAGCACCTGGTATTTTTTTTAAGACGTAAGTATTTCCATTATCAAAAAACTTAAGTAAGCCTTCCCATTGTGGTAAAAAAGTGGTATTAAAGCTGTTCCCCGTCGGACCATTCGCATAACCCCAATGATCGACGGACATCGAAGTTTTTGCGGGTAATTTGAAATCTTCTTGATAAAAAAATTCGTACGGGGGAAGTTCCGGTGGTACTCCAAAACTACTACCTCGATCTTCGATGCTTTTTAGTTTTAATCGCTGATGCAAGCGATTAAAACCCAAGTCTTGATCAGCGTAACCGTTGTATCCCGTATTCCATTTATTCTCGGCGGGTGTTGGCGCCGCGTTGAAATAATCATAGTTAAATTTATATTTTTTAAAAGGTGTAAAGGGGGCTTGATTCCCTCGATAAACCTCTAGCGCGTCCAGTCTTTTTCCGCCTAATAAATCTGCTCGATTGCCACTTGCTTTAAAAATCACTTTCCCATAATCATGCTCAATCGAAGCTAAATATAATTGATCGTAACGCATCTCCGTGATCGTTCGACTCCGAACCGCTGCAGTTGTATTCGGAACGGTACCGAAACACAAACCATCTTCAAAATTGAGGGAACTAACTGTCAAATCATTGGCTGTTTCGTGCATCGAAGGAATGGGCATGACGTAGGTATTTGCTGGTTTAGCATAGTTGAATTGAATTAAATCCCCGTTAACAGAAACAATTTTTTCGAGGTACCAACTAGAAACGTGCTCATTCCAAAATCCTTCTCCGCAAGAATTATTCACTGATACGGGATTCTGTAAATCATTATTATTATAAATAAAAGTTTTAGATTTCGTTCCCGTAATTTGTCGAGCCGTGCTCGTATGTCCGAAGTAGTATTTCGTCCCATCATTCGTTGTAATGGTAAAAGCGTAACTCGGTGCTACGCCCGTGATTTCTATTTTGATATCTTGAACGTCGAGAGGTACGCAATTGCCTGCACGATCAATGACAAATTTCCCAGAAAAGCCCAGAAAGTTAAAACTAAAAAGATCCGGTTCCAAGTCTTGTTTCGGTCCCATATTTGGACAAAAATAATCTGAGTCGTAGCTGGTAAAATCTCCTGTTTCGTTTGCCCAACCATCATTATCCGTCTGAAACCAAAACTCGTTTGTCATGTTTGCCATCATCGCAGCGTGTGAAGGAAAAACCAACGGAATCACATCACCATTTTCATCATAATTAACCGCATAATCTACTTCTAAATCACAGCTCGTGGGACATTCTTCGCTAACGAAACTAGTAAAGTTCGCTCCAATCTTTTTCCACCCTGTTTCTACGAAAGGATGACGAGGATAACTTGGTACTTGATCACGATTCGTATAATAAGGTACATAACTATCACAATGTTGCGAATAACTAAAATCATCTTTTCCTCGAATCGAATGGCTAATCATTCCTCCTACATCCAAGGTCCAAGCTAGACCAGTCCAACTTGCTTCTTCCGAAACGCCAATTCCATTTGAGAAATAACTCATTGAAATGGGCACCGTTAGATCTTTAGATTTTATCGTGTATAACGGCACTTCAATATTAGGAATACCCGAATAATTATTGATGGGAATATCACCGTACTTTCCCAAGGCAGCAACCTCTGGAGAAGCAGGAACATTTGCTTCGGGATTAAAGGCTGCGCCCAAATCTCCCTGCGCAAAAATCGTACTGCTCAAGAAAAGGGGAAGTAATAACATCCATAATAAAGATCGGTGGCGTATTGCTTTAGTCATTTGAGTTCGTTTTATTTAGGGTAATAGTGCTCCGCCTACGTTACTGGCATCACGCCGTAGTAGCTTATTCAAAGCAAAGCATTAAGGTTGTCATTGCCATCCTGATTCGCATACGAATCCTATTTGGCGATTAGGGTCAACCATCAATACTCCAACTGAGTTTTTAGAACCTACTTAAATTCCCAAGAATCGCCGTTAAGAAACTTAGCACAAAAAAACAGCCTAAGCTAAGCAACTGCTACCATTGATAAAACTTTAAGTTTGTTCTATCTAAATTAATACCTATTATACTTTTTAATCAGGCGTTCTGACGGAAGAATGATATCAAATAAACACTGGCGTGTTTTTCATCGTATGATAGTGCCCATTCTATCAAACTGTATCACCTACTTTTCTTCATAAACATAACAAGTTTATTACATTACAAGGAAAAAACAAAATTTCCACTTGCTTTTTTCAGAATTTTCCTGCAAAAACAAATCTTGTAGTTCGATTGTAGTGTTTTAGGGTTAACGAATAGCAAAGCTTGTTTTGGAGAGATGATCGTGAAGATCAAGAACGCTTAATCATGGATCTTGATCTAGTCGTGGGAGATTCTTTTGACCTACAAGCCATTCCTAATCTAAGTAGTTATTATTACTGCGATGATCAAAGGTATGCAATCGTCGTTTCTGTAGACGAAATAGAAGATAGAAAAAGAATCAATTTCGACTGTAGTGGGACATTTGATCCACTGCAGTTTATTGAAGGTGTTGGTCCTAATGCTTCAATTCTTTTAGGAACACCCGATCCGTGGCTTTGGAATTTTTTCGATTTTACAATTTGCCAAAAATATGAAAATGATATTTTGACTTTTACGTACAATAACGACTTTGAAAATGGTTGTCTTCCTCAAACGATCTCTACGGACGAAGTTGCCACTCCACAATATTTTCAAGTTTCCCCTAATCCAGCCAAAGATTTTCTTTCTTTCAAATGGAAAAACACCAGCACTCTAGATCAAATCGCAACGTTTAAGATACAAGATGCTACGGGGAAAATAGTTTTACACTAAAAAATTACTATTGGAAAAAACATCGATATTCATTCTCTCGGCGAAGGGGTTTATTTTTATCAAATTACGACGGAAGAGCAACAAGCAGCGGGGAAATTTATCAAACTAGCGACATTGTAAACCTTAAGAATAAGCTACACCCCTACCAGGAGTAACCAATTAAATTGGCTACTCTTGTCTGGTATTTTAAACTCTTTATTATTGCTGCTACTTAAAAAAGTCAAAATATTTGACATTTACAAAACAACTTCAGTAAGTGTATGAACAATTTTAGAATCTACTGACAACAAATCGTTCTGTAATTCGATTCCCTTCCTTCGTTTCAATAGAAAGGAAATACATACCTACACTTAATTCAGAAACATTCATCTGAATCGAGCTAATATCTCCAGCAACTTCTTGTAATTGAAGTACCTTACCATTCATGTCCAACATTTTCACAAGAATCGTTGATGCAGTAGAAAGATTCAATTCGACATTTAAATAATCATTAACTGGATTTGGGAATAATTTGACTACATTGTAATTTCCGTCCAATCTATTATTTCCACAAGCCCCCGAATTAGAATTACCTGCTGTAAAACCACAAGTACCAGCATAAGTACTAGCACCACTGCTACAATTAGCACGAACTTCCCACTCATAAGTTGTATTGTTCGACAAACTAGATATAGTAATGTTGGTATTAGCAGTATTAAAGTTAGACCAAGTAGTACTTCCAGCACTTCTTATCCGAACATCATAACTAGTAGCTCCACTAACTGCTGACCAATTCAATCTAGCTCTTTTAGGCTTAATATTGGACGCGGATGGATTACTTGGTTCATCACAAGAAGTGGAACAAGGAGTACAAGGTCCACCACAATCTACACCGGTTTCTCCCTGATTTTGAATACCATCAGAACAAGTTGCCGTAGCGCAAGGAGCACAAGGTCCTCCACAGTCTACACCAGTCTCCCCTTGGTTTTGAATACCGTCAGAACAAGTTGCCGTAGCACTTCCGCCACAACCACCAGCGTTTAAAAAACTTGATTTTGGACCACCCGCAGCAAAGAGTGCTTGCATTCGGTCTCTTTGTCCTGCCGTGTACAAATTCATACAAGCATCATCCGAGTAATCCATATAGTTCTGTACCATATCTACCGAACTACAAGAGATATGTCCCGTAGCACAACCATAATTAGCGCCATCTGAAAGCGGAGTATCTGCAACAAAATCATCAACGCTACACCCTCCATCTCCCCAAATATGACGAAGGTTTAGCCAGTGACCAACTTCGTGTGTTCCTGTTCTTCCCAAATTGAATGGAGCTTGAGCAGAACCTCCACGGCCAGTATATGCATAATCTAATACAACGCCATCTGTAGCGGGGTTACCTCCAGGAAATTGAGCATATCCCAAAATACCTCCACTAATGTTGCAAACCCAAATGTTAAGATATTGAGAAGCATCCCAAGCATCAAAACCACCACCACCAGAAGATTTCATTTGATCGTTCGTTTGCCAAGACTTTTTATTCGTACTTCTTCTTTGGATTCCGGTCGTGCTATTACCATCAGGATCTATGGTAGCCAAGCAAAATTCAATTTCTGTATCTGCTGCCTGCCCCCAAGTATTGTTAGCGTCAGCATTGGTTCGGCGAAAATCTTCATTTAATACATCAAGTTGACTTTGGAGTTGTGCCTGACTAAGGTTCTCAACTGTTTTTTTATAAATAACATGAAATACGACTGGAATGGTTACTAACTCTCCTGCACGTAAATCGGCTGGTGGATTAGCAAGATACGCCCTTGTAAATTTTTCAATACGCTCCATACGCTCAATAAGATCAGGGTTTTGCTGCTGCAATTCTTGCAAATGATCCATAGAACCGCAATTTCGCTGTGCAAAAGAGGCTAATGGAAGTAATAGTAATAAGCAAAAAGATAATAGTAAACCTTTTTTCATAATAATTTGATTTTGATTAATGATTGAAAAGTAACACAATGATGAATAAGCTAGAACCCTAACTAGAGGGCTAAGCATTCAAATTGATCATTTAGGGTAAGTTTATTTATTATAATACGCTCGAAAAGAGAAAAATGACATGAAAGAAAACATGAATATATTGGTAACTTCGTGTCCAAAAGTATAATTTTTTTTTAAAAAAAAACTTTTATACCAAACAATTTTCAAAATTATATTTTAAAACTTCACCAAGTTACAATTTATTTATTAAACTCGATTTATTTTTAAAGAATAAAACCTGCTTGTTATTTCTTTCTAGGGTTTGACTAATAGTAGTATTTTGTATCTTGACTTGTACTTGTCTTAGCCTGGTAAAATAATAAATCACTGACGGCTAAGTCACTTCTATTCCTCCTTCAATGAAGGGGTTTATTTTTATCAAATTACGACGGAAGAGCAACAAGCAGCGGGGAAATTTATCAAACTAGCGACACCATAAATATTAAAATTGCATACAAAAAAAATGGATCAAGAAAAATTCTCTTGATCCATTTTTCAATCTCAAAATATAGCGTACGATGTAGACGCTTTAACGCTTTAACTCAAATTCATCGGTACATCCATCAACAAAACTTTCGCATCGCTATCGGCGATGACTTCAATGGTTTCTAATTCCCATAATCCGTAACCATCTCGCTTGCTTAGTTTTTGTCCATTGATCGTAACTTCCCCTTCTAAGATAAAAGCATAAACACCATTATTCTTCGCTTTGATTTGGTAACGTTCTTGGTGACCTGCACTAAAATTGCCCATCTGAAACCAAGCATTCTGGTGAATCCAAACGCCTTCATCTCCTTGATCAGGCGAAAGAATTTGTTGGAATTTATTTTTTGAAGCTTGACTTGCTAAAGTAATCTGATCGTAACGAGGTTCTACATTTTTTTTATTTGGAAACAACCAGATTTGTAAAAATCGTACTTCCTCCCCTTCGTTTTGATTGTATTCGCTGTGAAAAATTCCCGTACCCGCACTCATCGCTTGCACATCTCCTGCTTTGATAACCGCAACGTTTCCCATACTATCCTTATGCTCCAATCCTCCCGCAAGGGGAATCGAGATAATTTCCATATTATCGTGCGGATGTCGACCAAAGCCTTTTCCTCCCGCCACAACATCATCGTTTAAAACTCGGATGACCCCAAAGTTCATTCGTTCTGGATTGTGGTAATTTGCAAAACTAAAACTGTGATGACTATCCAACCATCCGTGATTTGCTCGACCTCTCGTCGTAGCTTTATGCAATACTGATTTGCCCATGACTTTTTGATTTAAATGATTTGAATCTCTTTCAACAACTTCGTTCGGCAAGTGGTTAAACCCAACTTGCTCAATCAATTTATCGAAAGTTGAAACTTTAGTTTTCGCTTCCTCCGCTTTTACTAAAGTGTTCCCCGCAAACATCCCTGCCGCTCCTAGTAATGATCTTTTTAAAAATTTCTTTCTATCCATGATGCCTTGCTTTGATTTTTTTGAAATTAGTTAGTGAAGCTCTTTAAAAACTTCAATACAAAAGTAAGCCCTAAAAGCGTCCTAGGAAATATGAAAATGCTTGTAAAACTTATGAAAATCCGAAGTGGAGGCTATTTTCTGAATTTTGAAGGAGCAATCCCTGTACATTTTTTAAAAAACTGACTAAAATTAGCGGGTTCAGAAAAGCCTAATTGGTAAGCAATTGTTTTCATAGGAAAATCCGAAAATCGTAATAAACGCTTCGCCGCGACCATAATTCTACCTTGAATGTGCTCTTTTGTACTCTTTCCCGTCAAGGATTTAATGGAAGAGTTAAGATAATCTGCGGTAATATTAAGTGCTTGTGCATATTGTTGTACCTGATGCCAACGTTCGTAATTTTCTTCCAATAATGCTTTGAAATTACGGAGCAAGGTCACGGAGGCTTGTACTTTTTGTGTATTACTTTCTTGCTGCAACGCACAAATACTATGGCTGTGAATCAACAATAACTTCAACCATGCACCGACGGCATGATACCTAAATTTTTTATCCGAATGAAAATAAGCGAGCATCTTTTCGGCAATGCCTTGCAATTCCTCCAACTCTTCTGGTGTCAACTGTAAAGGAGGCGTATAGCCGAAATCGTGAAAAAGGTACAAATCTTCAATGAAGCGGTAATCAATACCATTTTCCAACATAAACTGACGAGAAAAACTCAACGCGATTCCTACCGATTTTTTACGCTCTATAACTTGATGAACTTGCCCCGGACTGATAAACCACAACTGCCGATCTTCTAGTGCAAATTCGTTGAAATCAATTAGATGTTTTCCTGCTGCCGTTTCCACCAAAAGGACAATAAAATAATCATGGCGATGCGGTTCATCTGTTTGCCCATCATTTTTTTCGTAGATCGTTTCCATCCGCTTGATCTCAAAAGCGTGTTGCTCTCGTGCTGGAGCTACAATTTTATAAGTCTTAATTTGCGTCATTGACCACTAATCTAATTTGTAGAAAGGGTAAGATAATGAATTTGTCAGTTGTAATCAATCCACAAATTTTAAACATACTTTTAAGGCAATTACTTTCGGCAGATAATTATTGCTATTTTTGTTTGACAACTTTGGATTTACGGAGTGGAAATATAAATCTGTTTCTGATATATTGTTTGATTTTATCAATTCCACGTCACTCCGTTACCGCTCGCTTCTGCTTACGAGTTCATTAAAAAATGATAATTATGTTGCAAAGATTCCCCTTACTTTTATGCTTGGTACTTTTAAGCTTAGCCCAACCGCTTTGGGCGCAAGTTGATCTTTCTCCTAAAATCGAAGATATTGCCATCGTCGATCAAAAAGTAATGATGCCGATGCGCGATGGGACTCGTTTAGCGACGGATATTTACCGACCTAAAACGGATCAACCCGTACCAATCATTTTTTCAAAAACGCCTTATAATTTCAATTCTTGGGGTGATGGAAAACAAAGAACTTGGACGACCAAAAGAGCCTATGAAGCCGTTAAACGGGGATACGCTTACGTGGTGCAAAACGAAAGAGGTCGCTATTTCTCGGAAGGGAAATGGGATATTTTAGGTTTACCCAAAACGGATAGCTACGATGCCTTCACTTGGATGGAAAAACAACCTTGGTCCAACGGAAAAATTGGTACTTATGGTTGTTCCTCTACCGCCGAATGGCAAATGGCAATTGCCGCCATGGATCATCCGGCACACGCTGCGATGGTGCCACAAGGTTTTGGCGCTGGTGTCGGTCGCGTTGGAGATTACATGGAACAAGGGAATTGGTACAAAGGTGGCGCGGTACAAATGCTATTTATCTCTTGGTTATATAGCGTACAAAATGATGAATTTCGTCCCCGTGTTCCTGCCGGTGCCACTCAAGAAGATTTACAGCGAATCTCTAGGTTTTATGACTTAGCTTCCGAAGCACCAAAGCAAGATTGGAAAAAAGCTTTTGGACATTTACCCGTCTCCGATATCCTAAAAAACGTCAACGGCACCAAAGGTATTTATGATAAAATGATTCAACGCAAACCGAATGATCCTGCTTGGTACGAAGGCGGTTTGTACCACGATGATATGGGATTTGGCGTGCCGAGTTACTGGTTTGTTTCTTGGTATGATGTATCTGTCAGTCCCAATATTGCTCTTTACAATCACGTTTCGCAAAACATTAAAGATTCTAAAGTTGCCGACAATCAATACCTTGTGATTGCACCGACTTTGCACTGTCGATTTACCAGAGCAACTGAGCAAACGATCGTTGGTGAACGAAACGTAGGCGATGCTCGTTTGAATTATGACGATCTCATTTATGGCTGGTTTGATCATTTCTTAAAAGAAGAAGATAAGGGCTTTTTAAAGAAAACGCCAAAGGTACATTACTACACGATGGGCGCAAATAAATGGCAAACTTCCGAAGTCTTTCCTCCTAAAAATGCCAAGATGACCAATTATTATTTATCTAGCGAAGGACAAGCAAATAGCCTATTTGGCGATGGTCTTTTACAACTTACCAAAGCGAAAGCGGAAGCCATTCCAGATGACTTTACTTATAACCCGCTAAACCCTGTTCCTTCTTATGGTGGAAATGTTTGTTGTACTGGTGGTGCAATTGAAGGCGGTTCTTTTGACCAACAGCAATTAGAAACGCGGCATGATATCTTAGTTTATTCTACACCGCCATTGACAGAAGGAGTTGAAGTTACGGGTTTCATTGAAAGTACTCTCTACGTGTCTTCCGACGCAAAAGATACTGATTTCACCCTCAAGTTGATCGATGTATATCCTGATGGTCGAGCTTATAATTTGGATGAAACGATTCAGCGAGTACGTTACCGAGATGGTTATGATAAAGAAGTATTCATGGAAAAAGGAAAAGTCTACAAGTTAGATTTAACACCTTTAGCAACGAGTAATTTTTTCAAAAAGGGGCATCAAATTCGCATTGAAATTTCAAGTAGTAATTTCCCTCGTTTTGAACGTAACTTGAATACGGGTGGCAATAATTTTGATGAGAAAGATGCCGTAAAGGCACACAATAAAATCCATCATTCTAGTAAATATCCATCGCACATCAAATTACCCATTGTACAAAAGTGATAATTTGGTTTAGAAAACGATCTGACTTTATTCAATTTCATCCTAAAGGAAATATTATGTCTCACGAAGCACTCATCACTCAGTTTTATCAATCTTTTAAGAAAAAAGACGCCGAAGGTATGGTCGCTTGCTATCATCCAGAAATTCAATTCCAAGATCCTGCATTTGGTAAGTTACAAGGTGCGGACGCGGGCAATATGTGGCGCATGCTCCTCTCGCGTAAGGATAATGGTCTAGAGATGGAATTCAATAACGTAAAATCAAGTGGGAATAGTGGCTCCGCAAATTGGAAAGCGACCTATCTCTATGGTCCTGATAAACGCAAAGTCGTTAATCGCATTCAGGCTAATTTTGAATTTAAAGATGGTAAAATCATCAAGCACGTTGACGAGTTTGATCTTTGGAAATGGACACGACAAGCATTGGGTTGGAAAGGCTATCTACTCGGCTGGACGCCTTTTATGCGAAGCAAAATCCACCAACAAACAAATAGCTTATTGCGTAAATTTAGTGCTAATCGTTAATTTTTTTTCAGTTTTTTATTTTTTTTATTAAAAAAATTTAAACACCAATAGATTCCCAAAAAACCGCTATACCTTAACGACTACAGCCCTTTCCATCTCAATAAATAAAAGTATAAGTCACTGACTATCTTTAACTTATACCAACGCAAGCTTTACAACCATTACTACAAAACTTAATCTAAGTTCCGCACGCAATGCCCTGCGATTCTAAGCACAAATAATTTTTTTTTAAAAAAAAATAAAAAAAATTATTGCTCCCTTGAACATTTTTAACGGGACAATGTTCTATGTATGTTATTTAACAAATGACAAAGTAACACTAAAGCCTATTAAAGTTACTAAACGCCTAATTAATACAAACGCCTATTTATTACATAGGAAGGTCGGTTCTGAGAACCGACTTTTTTTTTGCTCTTTTTTAAAGACGTTGTTTAAAAATAACTTTCCCCAAAAAACTACTTTATCCCATTCGATTGTTTTTGCAACGACAGTCCAATTCGCTTCCCTTTCAAAAACTGCGGCTTCTCCTTAAAAATCCTTACCTTCAATGCTCAAAATTACGACCATGAGAAGACTATATTTAATTCCCTTGCTATGCTGTTGGATCTTATGCATGAGTCAAGTATCGGCACAAAAGCCCAAACGTTTTAACTCCGCAGATATTCACGATGCCATCAAAAAACTTCAAGTATTGGGTTCCGCGCTCTATCTCGCCGCTCATCCCGATGATGAGAATACAGCAATGATCGCTTACCTAGCCAATCACAAAAGAATTAATACGGCCTACCTTTCCCTCACGCGTGGCGATGGTGGTCAAAATCGAATCGGACCAGAAATTCGGGAATTGCTCGGTGTGATTCGTACCCAAGAACTATTACAAGCTCGTAGCGTCGATGGCGGTCAACAATTTTTTAGCCGCGCCAATGATTTCGGGTATTCTAAAAATGCCAAAGAAGCTTTAAATATTTGGGATAAAGAAGCGGTACTGGCCGACGTAGTTTGGGCGATCCGAAAGTTTCAACCCGACGTGATCATCAATCGTTTTCCTCACGATTCTGATTACCCAACCCATGGTCATCATACCGCTTCCGCAAAATTATCTTACGAAGCCTTCGATTTAGTTGGTGATCCTAAAGCTTTTCCCGAGCAACTTCAATACCTTTCTACTTGGCAACCGCGACGTTTATTTTTTAATAGCTTTTGGAAAGCTTATGGTAGTCAAGCTAACTTTGATGCGCTCGACCCAGCAAAAATGGTGAGCATTGACGCGGGAGTTTATTATCCTTTAAAAGGAAAATCCAATACCGAAATTGCGGCAGAAAGTAGAAGTATGCACCAGTGTCAGGGATTTGGTACCACGGGAACCAGAGGTTCTAAGATCGAATATTTAGAATTATTAAAAGGAGATTTACCCAAAGATCGCGAGGATATTTTTGCAGGCATTAATACCAGTTGGACACGCGTCGAAGGTGGTGCTCCGATTGGTCAATTAATTCAGCAAATTGATAAAAACTTCGATTATGAAAATCCAAGTGCCAGCATTCCAACGTTGGTCAAAGCGTATCAACTTATCCAAGCGCTACCCGCTGGCTACTGGAAACGAGTAAAGTTAGTAGAAATTAAAACGGTCATCAAGGCTTGTACGGGTTTATATTTGGAAGCCGTTGCCGATGATCATTCCGCTACGATCGGTCAAAAATTATCCTTATCCATAGAAGCCGTCAATCGTTCGACGGTGCCAATGGTTTTGGAAAAAGTACGGTACCTCCCGCTCGATTTGGATAGCAGCTTGCAACTCAATTTAGCAAGCAATCAAGCCTTTCATTGGGAAACGCAATTTACCATTCCTACAACCTTGTCTTCTTCTAATCCATACTGGCTCAACCAAACTGGCACCTTAGGAATGTACCACGTTCCCGAACAAACCATGCGAGGTTTACCCGAAACGCCAAGGGCACTTACCGTACAATATAATTTGGAAATCGCCGGAACAAAAATAGACTTTACCATTCCCATCATTTACAAAAAAAATGATCCCGTAAAAGGAGAAAGCTATCGCCCCTTCGAAATCACCTTACCCATCTCCGCCAATATCCAAGATCAAGTTTACGTCTTTGCGGATGAGCAAGCAAAAGAAGTTGTTGTCGCCATTCAGGCTGGTCGCGATCAAGTCGCTGGAACCTTGAGTTTAGAGCACCCAAAAGGATGGCGCGTAGAACCAACAGAAGTTGCCTTTAATTTGCAATTCAAAGCAGAAAAAAAACTCATCCGGTTTAAGGTGTTTCCACCCAAAGATCAACATACTGGAAAAATTACCGCACAACTATTTTGCGATGGAATTCGTTACAATCAATCGCTAACAGATATTAATTACGAACATATTCCTCACCAGATGGTTTGGCAACCAGCGAGTGCAAAAGTGGTCAAAGTAGACCTTAAGAAAGCGGGTAAAAACATTGGTTACGTCATGGGTGCAGGTGATTTAATTCCAGCTAGCTTAGCGCAAATTGGTTATCAAGTTAGCTTGCTCGACGAAGCGGATATGCAACTCACTACATTGCAACAATACGACGCGATCATTCTTGGTGTTCGTGCCCTAAATACCTTGGAGCGTATGAAATTTCACTTGCCAAAATTACTAGCGTATACCAAAGAAGGCGGAACCCTCATCGTACAATACAACACCAATCATCGGCTAAAAGTAGAAGAAGTTGGTCCTTATCCTTTAACGCTATCGAGAGATCGTGTGACCGTCGAAGGAGCAGAGGTTCGTTTTTTGAAAAAGGAACACCTCGTGCTCAATTGGCCCAATAAAATCACAACGGCTGATTTTGACCATTGGGTACAAGAACGAGGGTTGTATTTCCCCAACGAATGGGACCCGCGTTTTGAAGCAATCTTGAGTGCAAATGATCCCGATGAGCCTCCTAGAGATGGTGGGTTGCTCGTCGCTAAATATGGAAAAGGTCATTACATTTATACCGGCTATTCTTGGTTTAGAGAATTACCCGCAGGAGTGCCTGGTGCTTACCGTATTTTTAGTAATCTAATTTCTATCGGCCAATATAAAAGACCTTAACTCATGCGACAAGAACCTCCTTTCGACGAAGAAGCGCCACCAATTTTTACGACTTGGAATCAATTGTATTGCTTTGTGCTCGTACTCCACCTAATTATCATTTGCCTTTTTTATTGGTTGACTAAAACGTATTCCTAAGATGAGTAATATAGATTGGATTATTTTAGTGGGAACGTTGGCTTTCATCGTTTTGTATGGCGTTTGGAAAACGCGGAATGTCAAGAATGTAGAAAGCTATCTTTTAGGCGATCGGGATTTAAAATGGTGGACCATTGGTTTGTCCATCATGGCGACCCAAGCGAGTGCCATTACTTTTCTTTCGACGCCCGGACAAGCTTACGAAGACGGGATGCGCTTCGCTCAATTTTATTTTGGTTTGCCCATTGCAATGGTGATCATTGCCATTTTTTTCTTACCAATTTTTTATCGCCTTAAAGTCTATACCGCTTACGAATATCTAGAGTCGCGATTTGATTTGCGGACGAGAACACTGACGGCAGTTTTGTTTCTCGTACAACGTGGTTTGGCCGCAGGAATTACCATTTATGCACCAGCCATTATTCTATCTACCATTCTTGGTTGGGACTTATTTACCACCGTTTTGATTATCGGTGTTGTGGTTATTTTTTATACTGTGATGGGTGGAACCAAAGCGGTGAGTGTAACCCAAAAGCAACAGATGATTATTATTTTGGGCGGAATGATTGTTGCCGCAATTATTATTTTAAATAAATTGCCCGCTGATGTTTCTTTCCAAGACACCTTGGGCGTTGCAGGAAAAATGGGGAAATTGCAAGTCGTAGATTTTAGTTTTGACTTATCCAATCGCTATACAATTTGGTCGGGTATCTTAGGTGGTACTTTTCTCTTTCTATCTTATTTTGGAACCGATCAATCGCAAGTACAACGTTACCTTTCGGGAAAATCTTTGACAGAAAGTCGCTTGGGTTTACTCTTCAATGGTATCTTTAAAGTACCCATGCAATTTTTAGTTCTATTTGTGGGAATTTTGGTTTTTATGTTTTATCAATTTACACCACCACCACTCCACTTCAACCGAGGCAACGTTGACAATATTGAGCAATCTAGTTATGCACCTGCTTATAAACAATTGGAAACAGATTATCAATTGGTTTACCAAGAAAAGCAAACTGCCATCAAAGGTTTAATGCTTGCGATTGAACAAGAAGATGAAACCGCCATACAAGCTGCGCAGACTCAAGTCAAAACTTATTTACAACAGGATAGTTCGCTCCGTGCGGAAGCCAAAACTTTAATTCAAAAACAAAATACTTTTGCAAAAGTCAAAGATACGGATTACGTTTTCATTAGTTTTATCGTCAATTACCTTCCCGTAGGTTTGGTGGGTTTGTTACTTGCCGTTATTTTTTCTGCGGCAATGTCTTCAACAGCTTCTGAATTAAATGCGCTTGCCACAACAACCGTAATTGACCTTTATCGACGCTCCATTGTCAAAGATCGAAATGATCAACATTACCTCAAGGCTTCAAAGTTTTTCACCATTTTGTGGGGAATTATTGCACTAAGTTTTGCGGCAACGGCAGACTTGTTTGAAAACCTCATTCAAGCCGTTAACATTATCGGTTCACTTTTCTACGGTGCTATATTAGGAATTTTCTTGATTGCATTTTTGTTTAAACGCGTACAAGCGCGAGCAGTATTTTTGGGTGCCATCGTTGGGGAAATAATTGTGCTCATCACTTTTACCTTGTCAATATATGGCTACATTGAGCTAGCGTATTTGTGGCTGAACCTAATCGGTTGTATTATCGTGATCCTGTTAAGCTTGCTTTTTCAAGCCATTTTCAGAGATCCACCGCCCGTACCGAAAAGTGCCTTAGGTCGATAATTTCTTGATAAATTTAATTCCGCTAAAAATACTTTGTCGTGCGTTTTTATTGCGAAAGCAAATACCCAAACTCTCGCAAACGTTGCTTGAAACGAGCCAAGTTTTTATTCGCAATTAAGATTTGGTAGCCTTCGGCTTTCATCACCATTTCTCGGAAAGTAGCATCTTTAGCGATGAGTCGAACCAATACCGTATTGTCCGTAGGAATTTTGAAAATAGTAATATCTTCCACGAGGGTCAAAGGATCAATTTTACGTTGTAATTCGTTGAAAAAAGTAACCCAATTAGGCGGTAACTCTTGTGAGATTGACTGCCGAAACAAAACAATTTTTAGCTCAAGGTCTCGTTTGTTATTACAGCCCGTCAAGAAAATATTAGCATCTGTACGAAAACGATTGGCGGTTACTTTTTTAGTAAACGGTTCTAATAATAAAGCGGCCGTTGGATCGTTTTGGTCGACCACGATTGTCAACGATTCTTCTGACAATTTGAGTGTTGCTTCTCTTGTCAATTCAGGTGTCTGATATTCCGTGGCTAGTCCCAATAAGTAAGCACCCAATTCATTCAATCGTACGTATTGTAAACCGTCATATTGAGAATAAGCCGTTTTACCTAATTCTTGTAAATCGGGCATTTCGTAAGCGATATCCAGCATACCGAGGGAAGCAAATAAAAATAAAGTCCCTTTCAGCAAAGGCTCCACAACCACTCGATCGTAGCGATTCGTTTTGACGTATTCTTGTTCCACGTACTGCCGACCGCTATCAAAAGTTTGGATCAGTTCATAATACAGCGAAGAGCTCGCAGCGTAGTTGGTAATTGGTTGTAATTTTACAAAATTATATTTCAACGAAGCACAAATATTATCCACCGAAACCCATTTTTTTACGGGAAGTTGATTGACTATATTTAGCAGTTTCGTTTCTGTCTTTTCATCAATGTAATAATTACTGACTTTGCTCGATCCTTTGAGGTAAGTCATGACACTCAATACACTTTCGTAATTATTGAGGTAGTCGTAATTTACCAACTGCTTGAGTACTTCGAGGGAAGACTTGCTGGAATGTCGACTATTTGATTTTACGATCAGACTAGCGAGTAATCCACTACGCAGCGTTTTCAAAACCTTCTCTGATTTGTCAATCGGATAAAATTCTTGCAACCTCAGCTTCCGCTGCATCTTACTTAAGGTACTTACTTGGACTTTACCCCGCTTGGACGTTTTGATTTGTCCCTGTTCTTTGTAGACTAAAATACGATCTAATTCCGCAAAAACATCTTCCTGTCCCGTTTCGTACAAATAGCTCGTTGCCGGAATTTCATCAAGGGCTTGAATGACGCCCGCCTTGGGTAGTTCATAAAACGTAGCGATATGTTCTCGTAAGAACAGCGGCAAATACAAGGAATAGGAGCCACCGTCCGAGGCATTGACTCCAAAAACTTTATGATTTTGTTGATTAAAAAAGAAGAAAGGTTTTTTGAGGCGATTGTATTTTACGGCGTAAGTTTTAGAATATCGTCTTTCTTCAACGTCGCAAATTTCAATGTTAAATCGTTCTAAAATATCATCTTGGGACAAACTTTTTTCCCAGACCAAAGCATCTAGAATTTGTTGAATATCGGAATCTAGCGTTTTGTGAAATTTCCAATAAAATGCTTTGTTATAAAAAGCAAAAGCTACCAAAAGGGAAAACTCACTTTTTGACCAATTCGTTTTACTAATCGCTAATTCGAAGTACATCGCAGGCACTCCTTGTCCTTGCAAAAAGGCTTCTTCTGTTACGAAGAATTGCCGAATGCGTTGTTCAAAACCTGATTTCATTCCCGCAATGGTGTACTCCAAGAAAAAATCTCCCGCAAATTCTTTATGTTGTTGTTCTGAGTAACTCATTCTTATTTTCCAAAATTAAAAACGCTAATGACTAAACTAGTTTCCACTACAAAAGGTTGCAACTATAGTTACAAGGTTTTGTCAAATTTTTCTTAGCCCTGTGTTTATGTGTCTTTCGATGAAAGCATACCTGTTAAAATAAACATCATCTCCTTTTAAAACTTCCTTAATTTTACACAGTAAGGAGGAGCGAAGCTCAACCATTCATCGAATCCTAACTAAAGATAAAATCAATATCATCCTCGGAAAGCGATTTCATTGAGCTGCCATCCGCCGAGATAATATTATCAAATAACTCTTTTTTCTTTTCTTGTAGTTGTACAATTTTTTCTTCGATACTACCTTCCGTAATCAACTTATAAGCCAAGACTTTATTTTGTTGCCCAATCCGATGCGCGCGGTCAATGGCTTGATTCTCCGCGGAGACGTTCCACCAAGGATCAAAGATATAAATCGTATCTGCCGCCGTAAGGTTCAAGCCCGTTCCACCCGTTTTGAGCGTCATCAAAAATACCTTACAATTTGTATCTGTTTGAAACCGTTCCACCAATGCTTGTCGATTTCGAGTAGCGCCCGTCATTACCACGTGATCAATTCCTGAATCTTCCAAGTGGGTTGAAATCAATTCGACGGCGGCCAAAAAGTTGACAAAAATCAAAATCTTATGTCCATTGGCAATTCCATCCATCAACTGTTGTTGCAGTAATTCTCGCTTGGGCGAAAGGATTTTCCCATCGCTAAAATTCTCGGGTGTAGAAGCAATCTGCCGTAGTTCATTCAATGCCTGGAAGATAAAGAATCGAGATTGTTGCATGCCTCTCGACGCAATTGAAGTATCGATGGCTTCCTTGTAAAAATTTCTACGCTGTTCGTACAAGCGCCGTTGTGGCACTGACATTTCCACAAAAAGCGTTTGCTCAATTTTGTCTGGTAAGTCTTTGAGTACATCTTTTTTCAAACGGCGCAAAATAAAGGGATAGATTTTTTTACGCAATTGCTGAATCGCTTCCTTATCGTTATCCTTCTGAATGGGCGTTAGATAGTTTTCATTAAAGCGCTGCACACTTCCGAACATCGCTGGATTCAAAAAACGAAATAAAGAATACAATTCCCCCAAGTTGTTTTCAATGGGCGTTCCACTTAAGGCTAGGCGATGTTCACTTTGCAGTAACATTACCGCTTTTGTGGTCAGCGCTTGTAAGTTTTTAATATTTTGAGATTCATCCAAAATGACGTAATAAAAAGAAATATCCTTCATTGCCTTGATGTCGTTGCGCATCAAAGCGTAAGTCGTAAAGATCAAATTGGCTTCCTGAGCTTTCGCTAAATCTCGCGTATTACCGTAGTACGTATAGCAAGAAAGTTGCGGTGCAAATTTTTCTACTTCTGCGTTCCAATTGAATAGTAAACTTCGAGGCATTACGATCAAACTTGGTCGCTGTTCTGCGGGATAAACGGAAGCTAAAATACCAATAGCTTGCAAAGTTTTTCCCAGTCCCATATCATCTGCCAAGCAGCCACCCAATTCATTATCGTGCAAGTACTTGATCCATTGATAACCGTTTTCTTGGTAAGGTCGCAAGGTCGCATTCAATGCTGGTAAGTTGGGTTTTTCTTTTCCAACATCATTAAATCCTGCAAAGATGCTTCTCGCTTTATTAAAGGAGTTACCATGAATCTTTTCTTGAATTAATTCTTCGACTAAAGGAAGGTCAAAGAAAGAAATCTGTACTTGATCTGTTCCTTTTTGCTTGAAAATACGCTCTAATTTCTTGAGGTAATCACCGTTGATGACGGCGTGCGTTCCATCGTTGAGTTTGATGTAATGATTTTTCTTAAACTGAGTAATTGCATCAAACAAGCTAATCTTTTCGTCGCCAAAATCAAGATTGACCTCGCCTTCGAGAAAATCAATGCCGTGGCTAAGTTTAAAACCAAGCGAAGGTTGTTTAGTCGATATTTTGTAAGACTTTAATTTCTCTGCCCCAAAGATTTGATAACTGATGAGCAACCGCGGTAATTCTTGGTAGATAAAGTTACTGGCTACCTCTTTGGGAATGATGAGCAAATCCCCTTCGAGTACCACTTCCTGTCGTTCTCCTTTTCTAGCGCGAGGAATATGTTTTTTGAGCAGTTTATTAATGGAGGAAATAATCGCAGCCGTAGATTCTTGTTCGACGTACTTTACCGTAATCGTCCGTTCTAATTCATTTAAAACTGCATAACGTGCCAGATCAAATTGTTCTAACGTACCAATGGATAAGCCGGGCAACACCTGTCCTACCCGCATAAAAAGTGCGTCGTCTTCGTCTATTTTTTCAAAAATAAGTGCAGGCTGTGCATAGATGTTTTCTTCTTCCCGAATCAGTTGATAATCCTCAAATAAGAGTTCCACTCGATTCAGGTAAGAGTAAAAGATAGATAAAAAGAGAATCAAATCCTGAGCAGCTACTTCCGTGGTGAAGTAAGACAAATCTTTAAATCCTTCTCCTAAAGATTCCAACTTAAAAATTTGTTGGTCCACCAAAACGGTATCTTCCGTGATAATTTGAAAATTAGGATGCGTTTTATCTTTAAATAAAAAACCGATTTCACTTTTCCAACTTAGCGTTTCTATTTTACCTTCCGGTGTTTCTTTTTGCTTTTCTGCAAATAGGCGCAATTGCAACCGACCTTCTCCATCTTGAAAATGTAATGGTTCCATTTTCGCATCTACCAATACGCTCGTTTCCCGCAACTGTTCCATCAGCGATGGATGTTCATTGAGAAAAACACGATTCCCAGGTTTTTCCCAGTCAATCACGAAACTATTCCTATCCTTAATTTGCTCCATTGCTTTCAGGATATTTCTTTTAATTCCGCTGTGTGCCTGATAATCTGGCTCAATTTCTTGCCCCTGCTGATTCACTACGCTAAGGCTCGCGCCGTAATTCTCAAAAACGATTTGAAAGAATATTTTGGGGTGATTCTCCGTCTGTTTCTCAAAATTTTTTGAGCGTTGAAAATGCTTAAAAAAATTTGTGTTATCCATGGCCGCAAAGGTCGTAAGTAATATTGGCTTTTCAAAGATTGCTGAGCGGCTATTTTCCAACTAAATGACTTTTATTTTGCTTCTGGAACAGAAATAAAAAGTTTGCAGCAGCATTCATCTAATAGCAGCTGCGATTAGGCGATTTCGGATGTGGAATATTACCAGAAAAATATGCGACTAATATCCTAACGTTCAACAACTTGTACTTAAACAATCAAATCTATTCCTTCGGACTTGGCAATCTTTAGCCCTTTGCTAACTTTAAGCGCCTTTCAGCAAGGAGCTAAGTCTTGCCACAATCCGGTGCGCACTGAGTACCGCTCCTTCCATGTATCCACCAAAGTTCGTTGAAGTTTCTGCCCCCGCTAAGAAAAAGCGACCGTCATAATAAGCATCTAGCAAAGCCTCGTGTCCATTATTTTGGTGTGGCAATAGATAGCTTTTATAATCAAAAAAGCTAAATCGTTCTAATCGCCAAACGGCTTCTTCGTAAGCAGAATATTCGTCTGCTCGTGTGCCATAATACTTACGGAGTTGCTGCAAAATCAAGTTTAAACGCTGCTCACGGGAAGCACCGTATAAACCACCACTTAAAAAGCCTTTTAGCGCAAAATTTGTATCTTCTACATTGGCGTGATCGTACATTTCAGAAACGGGTCCGACATTGCTAAACACCGTCCCACTTAAGTTAGCTGCCCGCCAAAACGCGGTAGGAAAACGTAGTCCAACTTTGATTGATTCGCCCATCCAAGTATGCGTTTGTTCCGCAATTTCCACCAAATTAGTAGATAGTGCAGGAGAAAAATTTATGGTATTCACTAGTAAATTAGGTGGTAAAGTGCTGATCACAATATCTGCAGTATAGCTATTTTGCTCCGTTTTGAGTTGACATTTTTCATCCACAAAGTCAATGGATTGTACCACTTCTCCCAATTTGATCTGTGTATCTGCGATGGTAGCCGTCAGCCGATTGATCAAAGTGCTCGTCCCTCCTGCGATTCGAAAACTAGGGTCTTGATTCGGTGGCATTTTCACCAATTGTGGTGGACTGGTTGAAATCGCTTCAAAAATGGCGTTATTACCTAAACGTTGTGGAAAAAGCTTAAGTCCTAATTCTTTCACTAAAGCTTGCAGCGCTTGATGTTGTTGTCCCAACCACGTCGCTCCCAATTCGATTGGAGCACCATCAGGATTTTGTACGGTATGAATTCGACCACCTAACCGTTCCCGTGCTTCTAAGAGCATTGCCTTGACGCCTATTTTTTGTAAACCATGCGCGATAGTCAGACCAGTCAGTCCAGCACCGAGGATAACAATTTTAGCATTTGCTTTTTCCATAATATATTTTGAGATTTTCTTTTTGTTGAAGTTGTTTTAAAATGGGGGTTGAAATTAGTTGTAAGCGCTTGGTTTTCAAGGGGAAGCTCCATTTTTTTTTCGTAGCCATCGCTACGGGGAAAAAAATTAGCTGAAATATTGGAAATCAATGGCTTGCAAATAAATCATCTATCTAGTTTAAATATAAAAATAAACTTCGGGTAAGCATTTATTACTAGGAATTAGATTTTCTAAAAGGAGTCTTCGCGACAACGCAATTCTTTTTCGTCAATGCTTCAAGTTTAGCTCAGCATACCAATTGGTGACAAACTCAAGCATTAGTGCGCGATGATACTCCTAAAATCCTGAACTAGAGTGAACTATTGCAAAGATAATATGTTTAAAATCGGATTTTATGCTAAATTTTAGCTACTTTTGGGGAATCTAAACCAAATTTATCCAATACTCATATAACTTTATTGTAACTATTCCCTAAGTTATACAAACTGGAGTGTTGCAGCACAACTTGTGCTACTCCATCTCGAAGAGCAGCTTATTGCGTTTCTCTTGGTAAAAAACAAAAAAACAAATAGCCTTGTTTGCTATAGTGTTAATTTAATAATCACAACTTTAATTATGCGAAAGAAAGGATTTAAACTGACGGTTGGACATTTTTTCTTTGATATCAAAATGGGATATCAAAATACCATTACCATCTCTAGAAAAACTAAAGAAGAAGCAAGCTATGCTTATCTAGGTTATGTTAATCAAGGAAAAGAATGCGAATGGTTAGGACAGTGGAATGGTAAGAAATTTGACCACGACAAGTTCGACGAAGCAGCTTAGGCTACAACTTCACTTGACGCAGAAGTTGTTTCAAGAATAGATGTTACTATCCTTTCCACGCAACTTCCTCAAACTAGACTTTATTCGAAATCAATAATGCTTAGAAGTGCTTTCCAGTATTTTTCTTAAGTATTCTTTCGAATAAAGTCTATTGTATTTTATAGTTCAATTCTTTCCTTTGCTTCCCTTCTCATAATAGAGCAAAATTATATTTCTAAAATAAAAGCAACTAGGTTTTTATCCGAATCAAGGTCTAGTTTTTTACGTAATCGATAACGACTAATTTCTACACCTCGCACCGAGATGTTTAAGAGTGGTGCAATTTCTTTCGTCGCTAAATTCATGCGAAGATACGCACACAGTTTTTGATCCTTAGGCGTAAGCTTGGGAAATTGTTTTCGTAATCTTTTGAAGAAATTTTCGTGAACCTGATCAAAGTAGAATTCAAATTGCTTCCAATTGTTATCGAGGCGAATATCCGCATCGATGGTTCTCGAAATCTGCTCAATTCTCTTTTTCAGCCCTTTTGGAATATCTTTTTCAAGTTGATTTAAATCGCTTTTAATTTTCATTAAAATCTCACTTTTTTGGACTAAATGCATCGTAGCGGAAGCGAGTTGGCTATTTTTATATTTGATGTCCGTATGCAATTTTTCGTTGCGCAATTGGATAACTTCGCCTTCTGATTTTTTCACCTCTTTTTTAAATTCTGCCTCTTTGCGTGCTAAACGTTCTACTTGTTCCAGTTTAAAAGCTTCCGTTTTTTGGGCTTCTCTTCTCGCAATGAATTTCACTAAACTAAGGAAACCCAAAACGAGCAAAATGAAATAAGCTACTTTGGCATACAAAGACCAATACCACGGCGGAGTAATCCGAAAACTAAAGATTGCTTTCAAACTTTCTTCACCATATGCATTACGGGCTTGAACTTTAAACTTGTAATTTCCTGCCGCTAAATTCGTATATTCTTTTTCGACTTTCGGCGACCAGCTAGACCAAGAATCTTCGAATCCTTCTAAGATAAACCGGTACTGAATATGATTGATTTTTTCGTAATACGGACTAGAGAAACTGAAGCGAAAATCATTCATTCGATAATTAAAGTTCAACTTTTCGCTTTCTTGACCTAGAGTTGTATTGCCCCAATATACCGTTGAATCTTTCTCTGTAATTGAAGTCACCTTACGAATCAAAACGCTAAAAGGAGTTTCTCCCGTTGGACTACGAGAAGCGTCATAATGAATAAAACCTTTTTCTGCACCAATGAGAAAATGGTGACCTTGATAAGCGTATACGTGCTCAAATCCATCAACTAACTCTGGTTGAATCTGATTAAAATATACTAATTCTAATTTATTGACAACCCCCTTCTCTTGTACTTTTAACATCCCAAATTCGTCGTCAATAGAAAACCAAACATTCCCAAATTTGTCTTCTAAAAGTCGGTGTACATTTCTATTTTCACCAAAAATATCCTGAAAATCTTGATGCACGACGAAATAGTCTCGTTGTCTGTCATATTTGTAAATACCTTTAGGCGTCGTAAAGATTAATTCTTTTCTAATTTTTGTAACATTGATGAAGATATTGGTTGGCAGCCCGTTTTCAGCATGATAAAAATTAATTTTTTCAATAGCTTCTAGATCTTCCGTTAGCTCAATTTTATACAGACCTTTATAAGCGTGAGACACCCAAATGTGCCCTTCTTCGTCTTCTTCAAAAACGCGCGCTGATTCTGTAAAATTGTCCAATTTCCGAACCAATTGCCACTGTGGTGGTTCGGCTTTATCTTCTTGAATGTTTTTATATAATACCAACCCTGTATAAGTACCTTTTATCGCATAACCTGGATTCACTTCCAAGCGCATAAATTTCCACGCCCCTTCGATATTCGAAAATGGAATCGTTGTTTTATCTTCCAAATAAGCCGCACCTTTGTGCTGACAAATGATTGGCTCCGCTGCCACTACGTTAATGTTCCACACTTGCCCAATCGTATTCTCTACTCGCTCAAATTTTCCTTGTTGGGTTGGATCGTGGTCCTTGTCCCAGTTGGCATAATACAAACCTTGATTCGTTCCTAAGTACAACTTATCTTGGTGAATAACCGCCGCGTAGCCTGTACCCGCTACCCCATCTTCTGAGCGGATGGTAGAAAAAGGCGAATTGATTTCCGCATAATCAATACCGTTATCCAAACCAAGCCAAAGATTCCCTTGAATGTCCTGACAAATACTGAGCACGGTGCTATTTTGTAGACCTTTAGTCTCGTTAAGATGGAGATCTGGAACACCTTGTTCGTCTATAATCAATACGCCATTCTGAGAAGTACCAATAGCAAAGCGGTTGTCTTTCAATTTAATCGCACAATAAGCTTGGTGAGAGATCAAAAAAGGAGAGGCTTCTACTTCCCAAGGGGAAATCGTGGCGTCTTTCATCAGAAAGAGCCCTTTAGATACGGTTACTAGTAGTGCTTGTTCTTCTTGGTAGGGCAAAATAGCGACTACGCGATCTTCTGTAAAAATTCCACCTTCCGCTAAGGCTTGTAATTGATTATTTTTTAAAACAAAAAGCCCTGCTACCTTATCTTGGATGTATACTTCTTCATTTAGCATGAAGAAGTTTTCAAACCTTCCACTTTTTGGTTGTAAAACCGCTATTTTTTGATTTTCTAGGGTAAAAATTGCTTTTTCGGAACAAAAGAGGACTTTTTGATCTTGAATGAAAATTTTCCAAACATCTTCGAAACTGCGTAATTCTTCTGGAATCAAATCAATTAAGGAAGTATATTCATTCTTCCCCATTTTATTTGCCTTGAGAAATCCCAACTCGTTTTGTCCGCCCAAATAGATCGTTCCATCAGCTCCAAAAGCAAAAGATCGAACGATTGTGCGATTGGGTAGAGTAATAATCTGCCAGTTTGTTCCGTCAAATTCTAGTAATCCTTTGTTGTTACCAAAATATACAATCCCGCGCTCATCTTGCCGAATCAACCAATTCTGCGTTCCGGCTTGGTAGTCCGCACGCGTAAAATTAGTGATGGAAGGGGAACCAATCCTTTGAAATTGTCCCTGCAGTAAGGATAAATTCCAACAACAAAAGCAAAAGCATAGTACAAATTTTCTCAGCATAGATATACTGTAAGGCTTAAGTACGAAGACAAATTTTAGTGGCAATTTGTCTTCGTACTTAAAGAGTGATGTTTTTTAAAATGATATTAGTACCTAAAGTAAAACGCTTAAAATCTAGCATATAACGCTTTTACTTCCAATCTGTAAATCACAAATGCGCTTCAAAACTTAGCTAAGCTACAGTTACAGCAATGAAAAAAGTAGTGGTCTGGCGTTCCAATGTTTTCCCAAAAAATATTAAAAGTTGTTTTAAAACAACTTTAATGACAAATCTTATACATTAAGACTTGAAGTAGTTCATTCTGCAAAATTACTTTTTATAAAGCACTGGTTATAAAATAATTACAAATTTAATGCTTTTTATCAAAAAACACATGATGTAGTGTTGATGTATTTATAAATAATAGAGATGTACATAAGATGTAGGCGTAAATTAAACCAAAACTATTGTTCTAGGTTATATTTGTCATCATCCTCAATTAAGATTTATTCATTTCGCAAAATCTACTTTTTTATGCAAAATTGTATTTTTTATTCGATGGTGATACAAGACTTGTTAGAAATGGAGTTTGTAGATATCAGCTTTTTCATCTAAACTCGACGAAATCCCATGTAAGTACTAAGATAAAATTATTTTACCATTAAATTATGTTAGATTTTGGACAGTATTGAGGCGCGAAAACCTTCCTAAGCCTTTGCTTAGGAAGGCTTTGAGTAACGAAAAGACTGGTCAAAAGATGATACAAGTTAATAAGTAAAATAATTTGTATTGGTACTTACGGTCTAAAGCATTATTTTGATACGATCAAAAATCAAGATAACCTATTTTACTCATCTTAACCTCAGTTAATTATGTTTAAAAATCAGCAATCCGTTTTCGTTCTCTTTCTACTCATAACAACCTTAACCGCTTGCAAAACTGCAATAAATCTTGCGATAGTTCAGCTTTTGACTCGTTTCGCTACTTTCAATTTAATACAAAATGGTCAATTTCAATCGACAAAAGACCTAACACTCGGAGGATCATACTTTTTCAATTCGATCAGGGCTTTCCCCCTTATCTTCAACCTTGCAGCAAGAACTAATCCTCCAAAAATAGCTATATAACCGTTTTCACCGACGAGATGGAAATAAACTAAACATTTTCAATCAAAAACGATAAATAAAATATCTCTAGAAATATACATTAACACAAGTCAAAAGGTAAAGTATAATTTTTTCGTTTGACTTAATTCCTAACCTTATAAAATTTTAAAATATGAAGTTGTTTACCACGCTACTATTCCTAGCCGTTAGCCTCACGGGATATGCGCAGTTAAACTTTCCCATCGATTTTGAATCGACAACGCTAGATTACGATCTTACTGACTTTGGCGGAAATGCTTCTTCCATTGAAGTAGATCCTACCGATCCAAACAACATGGTTGGAAAAGCAATCAAATCTGCCGCTGCTGAATTATGGGCAGGGACAACGATGAATGATGGTGGTCTCGCCGCCGCAATTCCGTTTACCGCAGCTAATACCAAAATCAAAGTACGCGTTTGGTCGCCAGACGCAGGAGTTCCAATCCGAATCAAAGTAGAAGACAAA
>JBGCFY010000008.1:0-28294 GCA_045110315.1 Saprospiraceae bacterium | reverse complement strand
AATCAATGGGACCACCACTCGCATCTTCAGGCCAAAAAAGATTGAGCATCAGGTTGATTACCGTTCCGCCAGGAGCGAGTCCTACTACGGCCATGGTCGTTTTTCGTGCTACTTCATTTAAGGTTGGTTTGTGTTGTTGGATACCATGACCTGTTTGGACTAGACCGCCGGAACCATTTCCCTGTTGAGCAAAAACGGCCATTGCCTTTGGCGTGACATTGTAGTTTTTTTTGATCAGGTTGAGGGTGCTATTGGCGACTCCGTTGGGATCATTCGCTAAATGTTTTACTAAATTAAATTTTGAGCATCCACATGAGAAATTCGTTTGTCTCCTTTTACCCATTGTAGATTTGTCCGCTTCGGCGATCATATCGGTATGCAAAGGCTTACCGATCGTTTCGTTTGATTCTTTCATTTTAATTTTTTGTGGGTTATACAGTCGTAAGGCAGCTTTATCAGCGCTTTACTTATGGTGTCGTTTTCCCAAAGCGATATTGACGCCACTAAGGTAAGGGCTTCTCGGGCAGGTGAAACGGACATAAGCTACGTTGAAACGGACAATCTTCTGATAAAAGTGGTTGAAACGGACATTATAGTCAGAATAAGGCCTGCGAAATTTATTTTTAATAAAACTGAGGTTCATAATTTTTTAGAAAACCTAGTCAAAAAAAGTTATTTTAGAAGATGAAAATATTTTTATTACCGGGCTTGGGGTACGACGAACGGATTTTTGAAAATTTAGATTTCGGAGATTACACTGTAGAAGCCTTGACTTGGATCGAACCGGAACCCGCAGAAAGTCTACTTTCGTACGCGAGTAGAATGGGCAAGCGTATTTTGGAAGAGGAAGAAGAGCTTATTTTGATTGGTCACTCGCTCGGTGGCATCCTCGCCCAAACATTAGCCACTTTAAAAAAGATACCAAAGCTTATTTTGATTGCTAGCATCAAATCGCGGGAAGAACTTCCTTGGCATTTCAAAATGGTCGCACCACTGCGCTTGCAATATTTTTTTACCAAAGGAATTTGCATACATACCGTCAAATATTGGGGGAAAGTACATGATCTCGTCACGCCAGCAGAACAAGCGTTATTTAAAAGCATGGTATCCCGACATACGAATACCTATCTGCAATGGGCGCTAAAAACTTTGTCTAATTGGGAAGCGCCCAAGCTACCTGAGACCACGACAATTTGTCAAATTCATGGAACAAAAGATAAGACTTTTCCCATCCAGTATATTAAAAAGCCTAGTTATAGCATTAAGCAAGGAAGTCATATTTTGCTTTATAAACGGAGTGAAGAGGTGAGTGCCATTATTCGGGCAGAATTGGAGAAGTAGGTCAAGTTGAGGTTTTACTTTTGAATGGAAGGGGAGTAATGTCAAAAAAATAGTATTTAGAAATGTCAAAGCAAAAAAAATATTTAAGGCTGAAAGTTATCTTATTCTTATTGTTTACACTAATCGGTTGTGGGTACAAAATTCATAACGTTCATAAAATAGCATTATTTTCTTTCGCCTTGAACGTTGAACTAATTTGTGTAGTGATTGGACTAATGATCTTTTTTGTACCGATGATGTTCGAGATTGATGCGCAAAAGCCTAGGACGTTTTTGATTAATTCTAAGCAGTGGAATATTACTTGGTTGTGGCGTTTATCTTTGATGGCATTGCTCGTTACCGTCGCCTTGTCTATTACATTTTTAACGAAGGAGTTGAGTGAGTCTTGGCTCAGCTACAGAATCGACCAAAATCCAGTCGTGCAGTCTGGACTTGTTACCGGCTTTAAGCGAGTTGAAACTTTTTCAAAACTTTCAAATAGTACGCAGGAATTCGTCGAGCTACAATTTCAACATGAACTTCGAATGCAGCGGGGCACGCTCTTAATTGACCATGAACCCGTTCTCCGACTTGGAGATAAAATTCCTATCAAGTTTAATCGCACCGATCCGACTTTACTTTTTTTTTTAACTAAAAAATGCTACAAGTCAGATCGTTCGTTGCGGTAACCGTATTCTGTTTCTATACGATTCGAATTTCCTTTTTTAAATAAGCAAAAGCCTCTTTTACGTTGGGAAAAATGCGTTCTTCGGGCACTAAATCAGGGATAACATCAATTGATTTTAGTTGATCGCAAGGTTGTTCTTGAATATTGACGAATAAAACCCGTACGCCTCGTGCTTCCAAATCAAATACAATATCTTCCAAGGTATAAAGTCCAGATTGATCAATCGTTGGTACTTCGTCCATACGAATAATTAAAGCTTTGACTTCTTTATCAATGGCCGCAACTTGGTTTTTCAAGTGCGTCGTAAATCCAAAAAACAAAGGTCCTTTTAAGTGCTTGATTAAAACTTTATCTTTGTAGGCTTCGTAGAAAGGTAATTCATCTTGCCAAGGTTTTTCATCTTTCAAGTCTGCTACCGTTTCCATGATGATGCCTTTCTCCCCGAGGTCACTCGCCTTTTTCATAAATAAAATACAGGCTAAAGCAACACCAATACCAACGGCTTGAATCAAACTACCGAAAGTAGTGATCAATAAAACCAGAATGAGTACGACCGCATCCGCTTTTGGTACACGGAACAAATGCTTTAAGCCTTTCGTATCAATGATTTTAAAAGCAATTGGAATCAAGAGTCCCGCCAAAACAGACAATGGAATATAAGCAGCCAAGGAACCTAAACCTAGGAGCACCGCTACCAAAACTAAGCCGTGAATTGCACCAGAAATTCGTGTTCTTCCTCCCGCATTGATATTCACTACGGTTCCTTTGGTCGCACCCGCACCGGGAATTCCCCCAATCGCAGCGGCAAGTATATTACCAATACCTTGCCCGATCAATTCTCGATTACTGTTGTGGCGCGTCTTGGTCATATTATCTGCAATCACAGAAGTCAATAAAGAATCAATACTTCCGAGTACCGCCAGTACCGCGGCGTATTCTATAATCAAAGAATAAGCCTCTGGCGGAATATTGTTAAACATAGTTTTAACTTGCAAAGATGGAATACCCGATGGGATTTCTCCAATAATGGGTACATCCCAACCCAAAAAGTAGCCAGCGAGGGCAGCGACAATCAAAGCAACCAAAGGACTCGGAATGGCTTTAGTAATGTACGGAAATACATAATAAATCACGACCGTCAAAATACCTAATGCCAGCGCATGCACATTCATGTCCGAAAAAAGTCTAGGCAAGTCTTGTAAGACTGCCACAGTTGATTTTGCGGAAGAGAGTCCGACAAAGGGAAATAATTGTAGAATGATAATGATTAAGCCCACGCCACTCATAAACCCAGAGATCACGGGGTAAGGGAAATACTTAACGTAACCCGCAATGTTGATCATTCCAAAAACTACCTGCAAAACACCACCTAAGAAAAAGCTTAAAAGTATGATGCCCATTGCCGCTTCCAAACTTCCCGTTAATTGGATAGCCGCGGCTACTAAAGCCGCAGAAACGACTGTCATCGGACCCGTAGGACCACTCGCTTGTGTAGGTGTTCCACCAAATAACGCAGCAAATATACCAACCATGATGGCGCCGTATAATCCTGCCGTTGCCCCCAATCCTGATTGTACCCCGAATGCTAGAGCTAATGGTAAGGCAACTACTCCAGCGACGAGTCCACCAGTGAAATCACCTTTTAGGTTGCTAAAATCTAATATTTTTGAGGACATAACTTGGGGCTTTTATTTTTTTAAGAACTTCCTGATGTACCGCATAACTCTGCTTTTTGAACCTCGATTAGCTAAAAAATGAACAATCACAAATTTCAACAGCTAAATCGAAATAGCTTTTTAGCGTTGCAAGCATAATTTATGCATTTTGAATGGGCATAAAAGTACAAAATGCAAGAATAGCATACTAAAATTCAAGGTATATTTTTTAGATTAAAAATAGGAAGGATTAGGGGAGTTTGCTGGTTGTTAAAGCTTGTAGTATCTAGTTGAAAGTCAAAAGTTTAGCGAGTTTGTTTGAAGTGTATACTTTTCGTTAAGTTTTAATTTTGTTTATTATTTTGCTGTTCAATAATCAAATCCGTCGAAAACGTGAATGCTTCGCCTGTCTTTTTCAACTCGAGTGACTCAACGAGTTTAAAGGTCCGGAAGATTAAAATATTTACCGCTTTTGATTCGGTAGAATTGGTCATCAACGAATATTTTTGTCCACGCTGATCTTCCATTTCCACTTTAAAGTACTGAATACCAGCGGCTTCTTCCTCATAGCTTTCGGCTAATTTTTCCCAATCAATTTTATCAACTTGTGTTCGTATTAAGTTTAATGCATTGGGATTTAGCTTTCCGCTGAAATTTTTCTTTTTTTCCTTAAAAACGTCATCCTGAAACTTAACCTGTCCATTTCCCTTAACTTCTAACTGAAATATCGGACAGGCACCATGACAGGGCGAACTTGAAATACTCAACTTTTTCAAGTCATATTGCCCAAGCGGCTGGAGTCTTTGCAACTGCAATACTTGCTGTTGCGTCGAATCCGCAATACCATGTTTGATCAACCTCAAAGTATCGTTGGCCAAGTAATCAACTTTATACCTAATGTCAAACCGATACTTTTTAATTCCTTCATTTTTTCTAATCCGAATGGAGTTCATCACAATCTCCTTTCCTTGAATGCGAAACAGTTCCCAGTCCTTAATCAACCAAGGCTGATTTTCTATCATCCTATGTTGATCAATCATCAGTAAGGCTTCTTCGTCGGCTCCAATCCAATCGCCTTGTAACGTTGTGAGTAAGTTCTCTTTTTGGGGAGTGTTGTTGCAGTTGGAGAAAAGGAAGAGTAGGAGGAGGAGATTTAGGAATAGTTTCATTTTTTTAATAATATGGAAGCGGATGATTATGATATTTCGAACCTTAGTGAACTATCAATTATAGCTTATGTAGAATACTAGCACGTCCCTTTTAGCTATCAATAGCTAATACTTCTTAGTTCAACTATATCTGGATATTCTATTTTTATCCAATTAAATTTTCGATCAAAAAAGACTGTAACAAAGGCTTCATCTTCAAGACCGATTACCTTTGAAGATAGATCAACTTTAACTTCAACCTTTAAAAAGTCGCCTTTAGTCGTAGAAAATAGATATTCATAGTCCACATGAATTCCTTGATCTTGATAGCTTTCTTTAGTTATTAAGCCATATTCGTTGTATTGATATGTTGTTTGATAAATTCTACCTTGCTCATTTTGATTACTTGGAGAAGTAAAATTAAATCCATGGATTTTCTCCAATGAAATACTATCAGTTGAAAACGTAATAGTTTCCTTTTTAGGAATTCTACTAATCGGAAGAGTGAGCTCACTTAATTCGTCTAAATAATGATATGGCGTTGGAACGGTGAAATAAAGTTCACAACTTATTTCCCGCTGATTGCTTAGATAAATCACTTTTGATTTGTAGTAATCTTTTTTCACCATTGAATATATTTTTTCAACGGGATCATACATATGCGGTCGTTGTTTATTAATCCATTCCCTTGAATAACAAACCTCTGATACGCTTTCTGCTAGTTTATAATTATCTAAAAAGGAATTAAGACCGACGTTATTCGCAAGTAGGTTTTTTGATAGATTTAACCTAATTCCTTTATTTAAGCTGGTAGGTTTTGAATTAATTATCGTATTTATCGTTTTTGTTATTTTATTCCCCTTCTCAAGCGCTAAGGAAGTGAGCGTTTTTTTTGCTTTAAATTCAAAGTCTGATTCTTGGTAGCAATCAAAACAATCTGCTTGAAATAGATCACAAGAATTTAGGGTAATGCTTATCAAGCATAAAGCTATACCTATTGATAGACTAATTTTTCTTAAGGTCATAATTTTTTTCACGGAAATAAGATTGAGAAGTTGTTTTAAAATGAGGATTAAAACTAATTGTAAGCGCCTGATTTTCAAGAAGAAGCTCCACTTTTTTGGCAGCCGTAGCTGCGGTGAAAAAATTAGCTTACTTATTGCTTTGCCCGCCGGCAGGTAAAGCATCTACCTATTTTAAAACAACTTCTGATTGAGCAATTGCCGAAGCGGGAGCTTAAAAGGCATAACTAGTAAATTATTTTCAAGTACTGAGCTAGTTCCTCAGCCCAACTTCCCCGCAATAAAAGCCGTCGTCCAAGCTGCCTGAAAATTATAACCACCCGTAATCCCATCAATATCCATCAACTCTCCCGCAAAATATAGATTTTTGCACACTTTACTCTGCATGGTTTTGGGATCAATACTCTTCAAACTGATGCCGCCACAAGTAACAAATTCTTCTTTGAACGTCGTCTTCCCCTTCACGGAATAGATATCATTCGTCAAGATGTTGATCAATTTGTTGATACCCTTTTTGCCTAATTCTCCCCATCGCTTTTGTGGTGATAATTGACACTTTTCTAAGAGGTAAAGCCAGAGTCTTTCACGCAAGCCATACGGTCGGAAATTCGCTAAAATTTTATGCGTATGGTTCCCCACAATACTTTCTAGATTGTCGCGTACAATTTGGTCATTTTGCACATTGACCCAATTAACTTGTACGTTAAATTCGTAGCCTTTCTCACTCAAGAGCCGCGCACCAAAAGCAGATAGTTTTAGAATAGCAGGACCGCTCATACCCCAATGAGTAATCAATAAAGGTCCGTCGGCTTTTAGTTTGGTGCCTTGGATGCTGACCAAAGTTTTTTCGATGACAATGCCCATTAAACTTCGGATGGATTCCTCGGGCATATTAAAAGTAAAGAGGGAAGGAACGGGATCTTCAATTTCGTGTTGTAAGTCTTCCAGCCAAGTCAAGCCTGTGCGTTTGGGCGAACCGCCCGTTGCAACAATCACTTTGTCAAATGTAAGGGCGGGCGAATCGTCTTTTTTGAAATGTAAGCGTAACTTTTCGTCAATCGGTTCAATTTGCGTAATTGCTTTTTGTAATTGAATGTCAATCCCCAATTTACGTGTTTCTTGCAAAAAGCAATCAATGATCGTTTGGGAACTTTGCGATGCCGGAAATACACAATTGTCTGCTTGCGTCACCAAAGCTACACCGCGACTTTCAAACCAGTCCATCGTATCTTGCGTACTAAAAACTTGAAAAGCTTTTTTCAAAACCTTCCCGCCCCGAGGATACGCCATAACCAATTTCTTAATCGAAGTGCAACCATTCGTTACATTACACCTTCCACCACCCGAAACCTTTACTTTCGACAAAAACTTTTTCGACTTTTCAAAAATCGTTACTTGGGCATTTCTGTGATGATGTTTCGCTGCCATTGCCGCAAAAAAACCAGCTGCTCCTCCTCCAATAATTGCTACGTTCATAAAGTAAAATACAAGGTCTTTTGATTTTGAAAGTTTCTTTTAAAGAAATACTAATACTATTCTTTTCTTAGGATGCGTTACAATCAGTGTACCTCAAAAAATCTTAAAATATGCAACACTTCCAATTTTGTTTCTTGCTTGTTTTGCTCTGGACAAATTATGCTTGTCAAGGCGAATCGTCGAGCGATAATCGAGTACCTTCTTCGCCGCAAACCGCATCACCAACGGAGGTTGTTTCCATCGAGCCCAAGCAAACTTCCGCTAAGGTTGATTCGACAAGCTATCGGTATCCTTGGAAAAAGAACTACGATGTGCGTCAAGCATTAATCAATCAAATTAGCTTACCCGCGGGTTACAAACGAGTAACGACTAGGCCTAATACTTTCGGCGATTGGCTCCGATTTTTACCGCTGCAAGCTCCGGGCGCAAAGGTACATTATTTTGATGGTAGAGAAAAGTGGAGTCAAGATTTGCACGAGCGAGTCGTAGACTTAGACATTGGGAAAAAAGACTTACAGCAATGTGCGGATGCGATTATGCGCTTGCAAGCAGAGTTTCATTATAGCCAACAAGCTTACGATCAGATTCACTTTAATTATACGAGTGGAGATCGTGTTGCTTTCGATGATTGGCGGAGAGGAAAGAAACCGCGAGTGCGCGGCAATGGTGTTACCTTTACGGCACCCAATGGTAAAATTGATAATAGCTACCAAAATTTTAGTGCTTATTTATATCAAATCTTTAATTACGCGGGAACGGCTTCTTTGAGTAAAGAATTGAAAGCTTTGTCGATCTCGGAGATGCAAGTTGGGGATTTATTTATTCAAGGGGGCTTTCCAGGGCACGCGGTGCTCGTGCTGGATATGGCCGAAAATGCGTCGGGACAGAAAATCTATTTATTGGGACAAAGTTATATGCCAGCGCAAAGTTTTCATATTTTAAAAAATAAAGCACAACCGGATTTGGGACCTTGGCATTTGCTAACCAACGATGAAAAACAAGAAACCGCAGAGTGGACTTTTACTCGCCGAGACTTGAAAAGATTCTAATTTGACCTTAAATTCCTCTACAAATTGCTATTTTGCGGGAAAATTTGGAATCATGATCTCAGAAAAACGCACCGCAAAATTTGAGCAGGTGGTAAATTGCCGGCAAGGAAATTTAACCGTCGTCCTCGAAAATGTACACGATCCGCATAACATCGGCGCTGTGCTACGAACTTGTGATTCTATCGGGATCAAGGAAATTTTTGTACTCTACACCGATCCTAACCTTAGCGTTGAAAAGCTTTATTTAGGTAAAAATGCTTCTTCTGGGGCTCGCAAGTGGATTGATGTGCATTTTTATACGGAATTGGAGCCTTGTTTCGCCCACCTTAGAAAAAATTATGATACAATTCTCTGTACCCATCTTTCAGAAGATGCTAAATCTTTACACGATTTGGATTTGACGGCGTCCGTCGCCTTAGTTTTTGGTAACGAACGCGATGGAATTACCCCAGAAAGCCTCGCACTAGCAGATGGTAATTTCCTGATTCCACAAGTCGGCATGGTACAAAGTCTCAATATCTCGGTCGCTTGTGCGGTAAGTTTATACGAAGCGTTTCGCCAACGAAATGTTAAAGGTTTTTATACCGATAATACCACTACGACGCCCGCGGAAAAAACGGCCTTGTTAAAGGAATTTAAACAAAAACACGAACAGAAATTCACGAATAATAAAGTCAAAAAGAAAGACTAACAAATTTTCTACTAGGCTTTCTGCTACTCGCTTTCTCTCTTCTTATAATGCTTGTCGAAATGTTTACTTGATTCGTAATCAGTGGAATAGCCTGTGTCGCCTGCCATTGTGATTAACTTCTCAAAAAAATTGTGATTCTCGCATACTAATTTAGCTAGAAAATTGCCTATTTTTGCACGCTATGCGATTGACAAGTCTAGAAATAAAAGGTTTTAAGAGTTTTGCCAACGAAACGATTATCAACTTCAACGAAGATGTAATCGGAATCGTAGGGCCAAATGGTTCGGGTAAATCGAACGTGGTGGATGCGATCCGCTGGGTGCTGGGGGAACAAAAGAGTAAGGAATTACGACTGGAAAAAATGTCGAACCTTATTTTTAATGGTACCAAAAAGCGTAAGCAAGGTGGTTCTGCCTCCGTAGCATTGACCTTTGAGAATACCAAGAATTTATTACCTACCGAATACAACACCGTAAAGATTGCGCGTATTTTATACCGAACGGGAGAAAGCGAATACCGCTTGAATAATGTTCCTTGTCGGCTAAAAGATATCAATAGTTTATTGATGGATACGGGAATCGGTTCCAATTCCTACGCAATTATTGCTTTAGGAATGGTAGATGATATCTTGACGGATAAGAATGATTCTCGGAGAAGAATGTTTGAGCAAGCGGCGGGCATTTCTAAATATAAAAAGCGAAAGCGGGAAACGATCAATAAACTGAAAAATACCGAAGCCGATTTGGATCGGGTAGAGGATTTATTGTTTGAAATCGATGGCAACTTGAAATCGCTGGAAAAGCAAGCGAAAAGAACTAAGCGTTTCTACGAGCTGAAAGAGAAATACAAAGACCAAAGCATCGAATTGGCGGTACATCGCTTGAAGGGATACAAAGGTCGCCACGAAGAAATTACCACCAAACTCACCACGGAGGAAGATCGTTTTAGAGATCTGGACGTTGCGTCTAGTCAACTGGAAGCCAAATTAGAATCAGATAAAAAAGATAATCTCGATAAAGAAAAATTACTCTCCGAAAGACAACGAGACCTCAACGAATTAGTCGGTAAGCTGCGGGGAATGGAAAATGATAAGCGCATCTTCGCACAAAAAGTTAACTTCATTCAAGAAAATGAAGTAAAACTCTCTGAGCAAATTCGAATTGCCAAGATCAAGGTGGAACAATTGCACGAAGAAATTGAAGATTATCGCATTCGCTTGAATGATGATAAAATGGAAGAAGCTGCTCTAGAGCAAGTATTGGAAGAAGTGGAGGAGAACTTGGCTAAAATTCGATCCAGTCACGGCAATCTCAAGACCGAATTAGAAGAATACGTTCAAACGCAGCAGAAATTAGAACGTGAGATTTTTGAATTGGAAAAGCAAAAAGCAATTAACGCCAACCAATTTGAAAACCTAGAAAGAGATTTAGCGAAAGGTCAAGAAGAAATCGCGTCCAAAAAAGGGGAAATCGGTACGATCGAGCAAGAAATGAGCGTATTGGATAGCAAGCGAGATGCTCAATCTGAAAAAGTAACTAAACTCGTTGCGGAAGAAGAACAACGACAGGTAGATATCGTGGAAGCGGAACATCAAGTGGAAGACTTACGCAAGAAAATTGCGGATGTCAATCGTACCCTCGATGCGAAACGCAACGAATATAAATTGACGAAAAGTATGGTGGAAAACTTAGAAGGTTTTCCAGAATCCATCCGATTCTTAAGTAAGAATAAAGACTGGTTGAAAAACGCTTCGTTATTGTCTGACTTAATTTATTGCAAGGAAGAATATCGGATTGCCATCGAAAACTATTTGGAACCCTACTTAAATTATTACGTCGTCAAAAACTTGGAAGAAGCACACGATGCAATCAAGTTGTTGGGGCGTTCTCAAAAGGGAAAAGCCAATTTCTTCATTCTCGATGCTTTTAAAGCTTACGAAACACCCATGTCTATGTTGCCCGATACACAACGGGCGATCGACTTGGTAGAAACGGACCCACCGTACCGTAATCTTTGTAGTTATCTATTGGAAAATGTACTCGTGACGGAAAGTGAGGACTTAGTGGACCAAGTAAGAGATAAAGATATTGTTGTACTCTCGAAAAGTGGTCGCTTTGTACAAAGACGCTTTAGTATTTCGGGTGGTTCCGTTGGTTTATTCGAAGGTAAAAAGATTGGTCGTAAGAAAAACTTGGAGGTACTACAACTTACCATCAAGAAGCTAGAGAAAGAAGAACGCGAATTATCTTCTCAATATTTTAAGATTAAAACCACTTTAGAAGATTTAAAAGCAAATATTAAAACTGACGAAATTCAGCGAGAAAGAGAAGTCCTTAATCAGTTTTCTCAGCAGAAGGTTTCTTTCATGACTCGGCTCGAAAACTTTGAGAACTTCTTGCGAGATGTTAATCTTAAACATGAGGATTCGGCGAATATTATCGCATCTTTGAAACGGGCAAACGAACAGATTGAAGTAGATTTGAAAGCGCGTAAAGATATTGCGGCACAAGCCAAAGCTCAAATTTCGGATACGGATGATACCTTCCGTAAAATTGCCGATGAATTGAGTGTCGCTTCGAATGCTTTTAACGAAAAAAATATTGAATTTATTCGCCAACAAAATAAAGTGAACTCAATTCAACGAGAACTTTCTTTCCGCGAAAATCAATTTGAGGAAACAAAATACAACTTAGGGAAAAACCAACAAACGCTTGAGCAATCGCAAATCGAATTAGAAGAAATCGAAACGGAGATTAAGCGTTTAGAAGAAAATCTCGTATTACTCTACGAACAAAAGAAAGAGAAAGCAGGATTGTTGAGCTCGGCGGAGCAAAACTATTTCCAAGTGAGAGGTGGCATCAGCGATATCGAAGACGAACTCCGCAAAGTGAATCGCGCTCGCTCCGAAACGCAATTGTTAATTACGTCTTTAAAAGACAAATTCAACGAAATGAAACTTGATCTTAGCTCCACGGGCGAAAGATTGAAAATTGAATTTGGCGTAGACTTAGAAGAGGTGATGCAGCGAGAAGCGAACCTCGATATTGATCCAGAAGAATTACAAACCAAAGTAGAACGCCTTAAATCTCGCTTAGAGAAATATGGTGAAATCAATCCAATGGCGGTAGAAGCGTACGATGAAATGAAGATTCGTTACGATAGTATTACCGAACAAAAGAATGATATCCTTGCGGCAAAGTCTTCTTTGCTGGATACCATTAAGGAAATTGAAGATTCTGCCACGACGCAGTTTATGGAAGCGTTTACCAAAGCTCGAACGTATTTCATTGATGTCTTCCGAACCTTATTCACGGAAGATGATAGTTGTGATTTGATTTTATCAGAACCTGAAAATCCACTAGAGTCTCCCATCAAAATTATTGCACAACCCAAAGGGAAAAGACCACAATCGATCAATCAGTTATCGGGGGGAGAAAAAACGCTTACCGCAACGGCATTGCTTTTTGCGCTGTACTTACTTAAGCCCGCTCCGTTCTGTATTTTTGATGAGGTGGATGCACCCTTGGATGATGCGAACATTGAGAAATTTAACAAGATTGTTAGAAAATTCTCTAAAGAATCTCAGTTTATCATTGTGACCCACAACAAAGAAACAATGGCGGCAGTAGATGTAATTTACGGCGTTTATATGCAGGAACAAGGTGTTTCAGGAGTAAGCCCGGTTGATTTTAGAGAATTAGATCACAGTTCTACGCTACAGACTATCGCGAATTAAAATCCTATTTATAAAATAGAAAGCCGTCAACTGAAAAGTTTGACGGCTTTTCTCATTTTGGTCGATTCAGGACGTAGGAAAGTCGAATAAAATTTTGATTTATTCCTTAAATTGTTCATCTTGTAAATCGAACAACGAGCTAAAAAAGCTCAAGTTCGTTCTAGCCAATCACTCGCTAATCGCCATCTTATCCTTCACGCCTTAAAGTATTACAAAGCCAATGGAAACAGTATTACCCCACTTGTTTATCGGTCCGATGATGTTACTTTTAAGCTGGATATTTAGTCAGTATCCACCGAAAGAAATTAATCAACTTTACGGTTATCGTACGAAGCGCTCGATGAAAAATCCAGCGACGTGGAAACTCGCGAACGAATACAGCATGAATTTGATGACGAAGTGGAGCGCTTATTTATGTTTGATACAGATTGGTCTGTATTTAATCTTGCCTGCACGAACCGCAATTTTGACAGCTTGCGTAATCTTGGTTATTGGCTTAATTGCTATTCTTCCGTTAACGGAAAAACAGCTTAAAACACATTTTGACGAACTGGGAAATCCTCGCCATACGCCGCCTTCAGAACAATAGTAATCTTTTTTTTCAGCCTATTTAAAATAACTGCTGTACCACGCATCGAATATTGGCAGCCGAGTTTGCTGGTGCTTTTTACTTCACCTTAGTTAAGCGTTAAGTCAAGTCGAAACGATAGCGCTGATCATTCATAAGATACAAATACTCGAATTAATGGAAATTTCAATTAAAGACCTGAGCAAAAAATACAAAGGGAACAAATACGGATTAAAAGATTTTAACCTCGAATTAAAAAACGGGATACTAGGATTATTGGGACCAAATGGTGCGGGAAAATCTACCTTGATGCGAATGCTGGCAACCATCACTAAACCGTCTAGTGGACAAATTTTACTGAATGGTACGGATATTACAAAATCGCCAAATACGCTTAGGAAAGTATTAGGATATCTTCCTCAAGACTTTGGGGTATATGATAATTTAACTGCGGTTGAATTTTTACAGTATATCGCCGCTTTGAAAGGCTATTCAGGTAAATTAATTAACACTAGAATTGAAGCCTTACTCGAAGAATTGAATTTAAGTTTAGTTCGGGATCAAGCAATTTCAAGTTACTCCGGTGGAATGCGGCAACGCGTAGGAATTGCTCAAGTACTATTGGGAGAACCCCAACTAATTATTTTAGATGAACCTACCGTTGGATTAGATCCAGAAGAACGTGTTCGGTTTCGAAACCTGCTTGCTGACCTTTCGGGGGAACGCATCATTATACTTTCTTCTCACATTGTTTCTGATATTGAAACGATTGCCAACAAAATCGCCATCATGTACGAAGGTCAGTTACTGACGCATCAAACACCCGACGCTATCTTGCAAGCCGTAGAAGACCGTACGTACGAAGTACAACTTACCAACGAAGAATTTGAGGTTTTCAAAAAACAATATCTTGTCACGAATACACTGCGTAGATCTGGAGGATGGATGGTGCGGTTTGTATTGCAACGAGATGCGCCACTTCCTACGCTGCCAGCTACAGCCGTACTCGGAACGTTGGAAGACGCTTATTTGCGCATCGTCGCCGCAGCAAAAAATGAAAACTAAATCAAATGCAGCATTATACTTTATCAAGCATTTACCATATCGGTAAAGCAGACTTTTTACAACGTGTACGTAGTTATTCTTTTTTAATTATGTTGGGCGTTTGTGTATTTATGATTTATTCCTTTGTTCCAAGATTAGATGCTGGCTATACGATTGTATCGCTAGGCAATTATCGAGGATATTACAATGCTGCGTGGATTGGGGCGATGGTTGCCAATTGTGGAGCTTTTTTCGCTTTATTTGGTTTTTATTTTGTCAACAACGCCGTGCAACGAGATGTGGAAACGGGCGTTGGTCAAATTATCGCTGCCACCCGCGTAAAAAACCTAGCCTACCTCTTAGGGAAGTTTTGCAGCAACTTAGCGGTACTTTTACTCATTCTTTTGATCGTTGCCGTTATGACCGTTTTGATGTTTGAATGGCGAGGAGAAAGTAATGTTTTGGAATGGGATAAACTGCTGCTGCCTTTATGTATTCTTACCGTCCCAAGTATGATCTTTCTGGCAGGCTTAGCCCTTTTCTTTGATACTATTAGTAGTCGGCTAGGTAGAGGCATTATGAATATTGCTTTTTTAATAATCTGGATGGTCTCGGTTGTCAATAGTGAAGCTTATCCTTTATTTGATATTTTTAATACTTATACGGTAATGAATCAGGTGACCACTGCCATTTCAGCTACGCATCCAGACTGGAACGGCTTATCAGGGACGGGAATCTTAGTGAGTGATTCTTTGGTCGACTTCAAAGCATTCGTGTGGGAAGGCATGCAATGGACTACTACCATTATTCAGCAGCGTCTGTTCTTAATACTTATTGCGTTGGGGCTAGTGTTATTGTCAACTTTAGGGTTTCGACGTTTTGCACGGTCGAATGATAAAACAACAAAGAATAAGAAACGATGGTGGTCTCGTAAGAAAAAGGTGAAGCCTTCGATTGTGAAAGACAGCAAACTTATTCCTAAACTGAATACGCTTCAACTACCTCCCGTCAATTTCAGTTGGAGCCGTTTACTCCTGACGGAAGTTCGCCTGCTCTTAAAAGGACGAGGAAATGGGTGGCGTTTTATTACGGCTGGTCTTTTCTTGACGATGATTTTTGTAGACTTTAAAATAGGGTATGAAATGATTCTCCCACTGATATGGTTTTTTCAAGTCTTATTACTTTCTGGATTAGGCTGTGCGGTTTTCGTAAAAAAATGTCATCATTACTTTTTCGCTTTTCCGGATGCTTTACGCCGACAATTACCCAGCGCTTCCTTTACGGCTAGTTTATTCTTAATGATCTTAGCAGCACCGATCGTCTTGAAGGCTTTGTTAATGGGAAATTATTACACTGTTTTTGCCATTTTTGCGGCTGCGCTATTTTTACCTGCCGTTGCCACTTTACTAGGTACTTTAACGAAAGGCAGCAAACTCTTCGAAGTACTTTTTACCACCCAGACCTATTGTTACTTGACAAGCGTACCTTATACCGACTTTCTAGGAGCGAGAGCTGTTGAAAGCACTTCTGGGACTGCACATTATATTCTAGGATTGGCAATTTTAGCCATAAGTTTAGCTTTCCTGATCAGAAAACGACAAATAGAAACGATCTAAGCCATGTACAGGATTAGGCATTAACGCTTATTTTTTTGTAAAAAAAGGAGCTATCCTAAAGCAGCTCTTTTAAAGATAACGTAACTTGTGTTTTTAGGAGTTAATACTTGCTTACCTTAGATTACAATTTACTTTAGAAGAGGTACCAAGAAAGGCTTTAGCCCGCGCTCCTTCCACGAATGCCTTAACTACCTTCGCCACATGATTAATAAAAATACGCTATTACTTTTTTTGGTACTAATTTATTTTAGCTGTGATAAATCTACGCCGGTCACGGAGGAAAAAAAGAAAATACCCAAAACAGAAAAAATACTTTCTAGTGTACCCCAATCGGAGGGTACTAAATATATGATCAATGAATTGAAACGACTCATTAGCATTGGAAAGCCCGAATACTATTACCATTGGAATAGCGAAATTGCAGCAGTTCTAAAAGCCAAATTAAAGACAGCAACGGGCGTGGAATATCAACAAATCTGGTTGCAATACGTCAGAGCACTACTTAATGCAGGCAAGAGTCAAGTTTGTATTGATGTAATAGAAAAGGCCCTAAAAGCCAAGCAAATGACGCCCAAAACTTTACTCGAAAGGGGAGATAAAGCAACCGTGGAAGTTCTTGCATTAGCTTACTTGAGATTAGGCGAACAGGTTAATTGTCAAAATAATCACACGGAATTCTCTTGTATCTTACCCCTGCAAACGCCTGCTATTCACCAACTAAAAGAGGGCTCCACCAAAGCAGCGGAACTCTATGCTCTCCTCCATCAACACGCACCCAACGAACAATACCAATGGCTCCTCAACTTAGCTTACATGACGTTGGGACAACATCCTGATCAAGTACCGGAAGCGCTCCGCGTTGATTTTCCAAACTGGGAAAAAGAGCAACGAGATTTTCCTGCTTTTCCAGAGATTGCGTCCAAAGTTGGTGTAGCTATGAACGGTCTTTCTGGCGGCGTTTGTTTAGATGACTTTAACAATGATGGCTTCGTCGATATTTTTGCAACGTCTTACGGAATGAAGGATCAAGTACGATTCTACCTTAATGATGGTAAAGGTGGTTTTATAGATTATACGGATCAAGCTGGGCTGATTGGAATCGTTAGTGGTCTAAATTGTATTCACGCGGACTACGATAACGACGGTTTAAAAGATATTTTGATCCTTCGAGGAGCTTGGTTTGGTAGGGGAGGACGACATCCGAATTCGCTACTAAGAAATGAAGGAAATGGAAAGTTTTCCGATGTGACAAAAGCATCCGGTATCCTTTCTTTTCGACCCACTCAAACGGCAGCTTGGGCTGATGTAAATCGCGATGGTTGGCTAGATTTGTTTATTGGAAATGAAAGTAAAAAAGGAGCAACGCAACGTTGTGAGTTTTTCTTGAATCAAAAAGATGGAACGTTCAAAGAAGCTTCGAAGGAATTTGGATTAGCTAATATTCAAGCTTATGTCAAAGGCGTAAGTTTTGGAGATATTAATAACGATCAATGGCCTGATTTATTTATCTCGGTAATGGGAGGTAAAAACTTATTATATAAAAATGAGAAGGGGACTTTCGTAGAAATCGGCAAAAAAGCAGGGATTCAAGAACCCATTTTTAGCTTTCCTTGTTGGTTTTGGGATGTTAATAATGATGGCTATCAAGATATTTTTGTGAGTGGTTACGATACCCCAAACTTTGATTATTTAGCTAGCGATTTTTTGAAGGAGTTACAAGGGAAAGCTGTCACCACGGCAAAACCTCGATTGTATATCAATAATGGTAAAGGGCGTTTTACAGATCGTACGGCAGCCTTTGGATTAGATAAAACGATGTATGCGATGGGCTCCAATTTTGGGGACTTGGATAATGATGGTTTTCCAGATTGTTACATTGGTACGGGCGCACCAGATTATACTTCCGTAGTGCCCAATCGTATGTTTAGAAATCAAGAGGGTAAAGGCTTTGAAGAAGTTACCTCGGCGGGAAGGTTCGGTCATATTCAGAAAGGTCACGGCGTAGGTTTTGCGGATATCGACCAAGATGGCGATCAAGATATTTATGCCGTGATGGGAGGAGCTTTTGAAGGAGATCTTTTTACAAATGTTTTATTTGAAAATCCAATCTCAATACACCAGTGGATTATTGTAGAACTTAAAGGAACGACCACCAATAAAAGTGGAATTGGCTCCGTTATCGAACTGCAATTGGATAATGGACAAAAAGTTTTTCATGCAGTTGGGACAGGAAGTTCCTTCGGATCCAATAGCCTCCAAGCAGAAATTGGTCTGGGAACGGCTCAACTCATCAAGAAAATGATTGTCCGTTGGCAAAATGGTGCTGAACAAGTATTTAAAGAAGTAGCCGTCAATAAAAAATATGAACTGGTAGAAGGGACGACCAAACTCAAGGATATTCCGTACGCTTACCAAGCTTTCGCGAAGGATGGAAAACACGCGCATGCGCATCACTAGTACTAGCATAACTCCTTTAAGATGAAACTGAAAAATATACATTATTACTCTGGTATCGTACTGACAATTTTTATCGGTTTGCACCTCTTCAATCATGCAATGAGTATCTTTGGAATTGGAACGCATCTGGCGGTGATGGAAAATTTACGTCTCTTCTATCGAAACTTGCTGGTAGAAACAATCTTAGGTTTAGCCGTATTGACCCAGATTACTTCTGGAATTCGCTTGGTTTGGAAAAAACGAAAAATGGAAACGAGTTTTTTCGAGCGTTTACAAATGTGGAGTGGCTTATACCTTGCCTTTTTTTTGGTAATTCACGTCAGTGCAATTTTAGTGGGAAGGTTTATTTTAAAATTAGATACTAATTTCTATTTTGGTGCTGCGGGCTTGAATCACTTTCCGTTCAACTTATTTTTTATACCTTATTACGGTTTAGCAATTTTGTCTTTCTTTGGACACATCGCCAGTATTCACGCTCAAAAAATGCGCAAGACTATACTCGGTTTTTCACCAGACCAACAAGCCAAGATGATTTTGGTAAAGGGTGTTTTACTTTGCATACTCATTTTTTACGGACTTACAAATGGTTTTACGGGGATTGAATTACCAGCAGGTTATGAAGTGCTAATTGGAAAATAAAAAGTCGATGTTATTGCTACGGTAATCTCATCAAAGAACTTTTTTAATCTTGACCCATCAAAAACACATTAAGAAGCATCTTGTCAATAGAAGTACGCGGTAGAAGCATTTTCCTAAGAATTAGAACTTAAGAGCTTAAAATTGCAGGAAATACTAATATGGCGTGAGAATTGCAGCAAAAAAATTGCCCCTAAAAAATGACTTTAGTTACGAATATCAACAACTTCACTATAAAGTTCGTTCGTCACTAAACTACACTCCGAATAATTTTTCACAAAAATATAAATTGCTATAAAATTGCAAAAATTACTTTTACTCTTACTATGCCTTCCAGTCTTTGCTTGGGGACAATTCGGTCCTCCGCAAACGATTGCCCAAACCGAAACGGTACAACCTAATTTTGTTGTCGCTGCCGATCTAGACGGCGATGGTGATTTAGACTTCCTATCGAATTCTCGTTCCGACCAAAAAATCGCGTGGCACGAAAACGAAGATGGAATGGGAAGCTTTAGTAAACAAAAGACAATCGCGATCCTAGAAACGCCTGGTGGAGATTTATTTCCTACGGATATAGATGGCGATGGTGATCTGGACATTGTATCTTACTACCATAACCAAGATGAAATCTTTTGGGTTGAAAACGTGGATGGCTTAGGTACTTTCAGTGCGATCAAAACAATTACTACCGACGAAAATATCCTAAAATCTATCTTTACTGCGGACTTAGATAGCGATGGCGACCAAGATGTACTCGCGGTCTCTTTTATTGATGATGCGGTCTATTGGTATGAAAATGAAGATGGCGCAGGAAATTTTGGTGCTCGAAAAGTAATCTCTACCCTCACCGACGGCGTTAGTTTTGTCTATGCTGGGGATTTAGACGATGATGGTGATATGGATGTGATCTCCACTTCTTATATTGATGATAAAGTCGCCTGGTACAAAAACGAAGATGGACAAGGAAATTTTAGTGACCAAATCGTAATTGGTACTTTAGGAGATTTTCCGAATGCAGCTTACCCCGCAGATATTGATGGCGATGGTGATCTAGATATCGTTTCTTCCTCTTCTAACGACGATGAAATTTCTTTGTACGTCAACGAAGATGGACAAGGTAACTTTAGCGGTCAGCAAATCATTTCTACGGAGATTGATAATGGTAGAATTTTCGAGCCAGTAGATTTAGATGGAGACAATGATCTTGATCTTATTGGTTATATTAATAGTAATGATAATCTGGTCTGGTTTGAAAATGAAAATGGTACCGGTAGTTTTACGGATGCTCAAATCATCCAAGAAGCAGCAAGCAGTATTCGTTCTGTTTTTTCAGCAGATTTAGACGGAGATAATGATTTAGATATTTTATACGCTGCTTATTTATCCAACGAAATTGGCTGGTACGAAAACGAAGATGGACAAGGTAATTTTGGTATTGGAATGGGAATCGTAACTGTTGCGGCAGGACTTACGGGAGGTACTCGTGCTGATATTGATGGAGACGGTGACCTTGATATTGTTTCTGCTTCAAGAGATCAAAACAGAATCAGCTGGTATGAAAATTTAGATGGTGCAGGAGAATTCGGTCCAGAAAACCGAGTAACTTTATCCGCGATCAATATTGCTGAAGTAGAAGCTACTGATTTTGACGGCGATGGTGATCAGGATCTCATTTATTATAATACTTCTAGCTCAGATCTGCAAATCGCTTGGTTAGAAAATGAAGATGGCGCGGGAACGTTTGGTCCAATACAAGTCATTACACTGATTAACCACAAAATTTCTGCTATGGAATTAGCTGACTTGGATGGAGATGGAGATGCCGATATTTTAACCTCTTCTAATCAAGGAGTACGTTGGTATGAAAATATGGGTGGTGTATCTAGTGGTGAACAATTAATTTCTTTCCTTGCGGATGATGGACCGTCGGTTTGTACGGGAGATATAGATGGTGATGGTGACTTGGACATACTGGCTTCTTACCTAGGAACAAAAATCGTTTGGTACGAAAATGAAAACGGGATGGGAAGTTTTGGAACCGAGCAAATTGTTTTGTCAGGTAATAATGATTCTACTGCTGTAATTGTTTACTTAACGGATATTGATGGAGATGGGGACTTGGATCTCGTCACTGGAGATAATGATTGCAAATGGTATGAAAACGAAGATGGTGCAGGAAACTTCAGCGACCCACAAGTTATCTTTGTAGCATCAACTCAGATAAAAAAGTTTACTAGAATTGATGCTAACGGAGATGGTAACTTAGATCTGATGGCTATCTTTAGAGATGCTATTCATTGGTACCAAAACGAAGGTATGGGAAGTTATGCTGCGGCTCGCGTAGTTGATTTAGAAGGTGGAAATATCAATATCGGAGGATTCTTTACGGGAGACATAGATGGAGATGGTGACCTAGATATTAGTTACGCTGGGCGTAATTTGAATAAAGTGGTTTGGCACGCAAATGTATCGGACGAATCTAGCTTAGCAGGACGTTGTTTCTTAGATGCTAACGAAAATGGAATTTTAGATATTGGAGAGATTGGTTTGCTCAATCAGAAAGTACTTCTTGAACCTGATGCTTTGAATACTTGGACGGGCACCGCAGGAGATTTTGAATATTTTTTAGAGGCGGGTATGTATAACCTAAGTCACGAAGCAACCGCAATTTGGGAAGCAACTAGCCCCGCCGACGTAACGCTAGAGATTGATGATTTGGGCGCACAAACCGTGGTGAACTTTGGTGTGAAAGCTTTAACGGAAGTAGTAGAAACGGAACTCAATATAACTTCAGCACCTACTCGTTGTGGTTTTACAGTTCCATTCTGGTTAAGTCTAACCAACACTGGAACACAATCAGGAGATGGCAGTTTGACTTTTATTTTAGATTCTATCGTTACGTACGCTACGGCAGAACCACTACCGACAACTATCGCTGGAGATACACTTACTTGGACATTTACTGATTTGGATCCAACTTACGCAGAAAACATTAAATTGTATTTGATCATGCCTGGGGTTGATTCTATCGGAGAAGAAATTTCATTGACAGCCATCAGTGAGCTCATGGATATTAGTAGCAGTTCTGTTTTTACCGATACTTCTACTTTTACTTCTATTATTAATTGTGCTTATGATCCTAATGATAAGTTGGTAGAACCAAATCGTGGTGGTGTAGAGAATCCAACACTTTTTGGAGAAAAATTAAATTACACAATTCGTTTTCAAAATACGGGAACCGATACCGCCTTTACGGTAGTTCTTAAAGATCAATTAGATGCGGATTTAGATTGGAGTACTTTTCGAGCAACAGCAAGTAGTCACCCTTACCAAGTTTATCTAAACGATGCTGGATTACTAGAATTTACCTTTAATAATATTTTACTACCAGATAGTACCACGAATGAACCAGAGAGTCACGGTTTTGTGAAGTACGTTATTGAGCATAAAGAGAATTTAGCGGAAAATACCGTACTTGAAAATTCCGCCGAAATTTACTTTGATTTTAATCCACCTATTTTAACAAATACAACGATTAATACACTCGTAACGATGTTGCCAACGAGCACAGAAGATTTTGTGCAAAAGCCTAAATTAATTAAAGCTTTCCCAAATCCATTTTCTGAATCGACGAGGATAGTCATTGAAGGGTTAGATGCTCCGCAAGAATATAGCTTACAGTTGTTAGATGCAACGGGACGTCATTTACGGAGTTATACATTAGATGGAACTGCCGCGATTACCTTAAGAAGAAATAATCTAGCCGCAGGACTTTATTTTTACCAGTTGACGCACCGCAAGCAAGCTAGAACGGTGGCTGCTGGAAAATTGATGATACAATAAATAAGTCTCGTAAACTGAAAATATTTTATTGCGGATCGCCGCATTCTTCGTCTAGAAGGATGCGGCGATTTTTTGTAAATGCTATGGTCGTTGATTTAGGCAGGGAATGTAATTATTTATCACAGATTTTTTGCTAAAATAACTTCTAAACTAAACCTGTTATACAAAGGTTTAAAGGATTGATAACGAGCGATTTAGCTCGACTTTAATCACTTTGGCTAAAGTCGAACTTAGTATATGGATTTAGAAATGAATTGCGTCCGTTTTTTCTTTTTGAAAGTAATAGGTTTTGCTTTTTTTTTTTTTAAATAAAAATTAACGAAGGAATTTAATTCTTCGTTTGTCTAAAAGAAGTATACAAAAAAACGGAGACCTTACTAGATAATAAATAGTAAGGTTGACAACGCGCGTTCCTTTTCTTTACACAGAAGTTGTTTTAAAATAGATCTTAATACCTACTGCTGAGGTACTGGTTCGTAAGCCTTTACCCTGACCGGCAGGTAGGTTCACTTTTTAGCATCATTTTAAATTAACCTCACAAAAAAAATAATATGAATAAGCAATTTGTTAAAATGATTTTAGTAGGAATGGTAGTTGTTTTATTGGCGGCGTGCTCCAAGAAAACGGCACCAGTTACCAATACAGATGGTACCGCTACCACGGAACAAAAAAGAAACCGCACGGAACGAAAAGGCAAACCACAATTCTCTGAACTACTAACGAAAATGGATGCTAATCGCGATGGTAAACTATCCAAAGCAGAAGTGCAAGGACCTTTGAAAAATGACTTTGCTAAAGTAGACACAAACAGTGATGGATTTATCACTGAGGCAGAGTTTAAACAAATGCCAACCCGCAAACCAAGACGGCAAAGAAACTAAAAACGGATAGTGTATCCGCATTGGTTTAGAAGGGAAATATTTCGTGGCAGGAAAATCAGAAGTTTAATCAAAACATGAAAACAAAATAGCGGATGAAAAATAGCTTATGTATTTTAATAGTATTACTTTTTGCTTATACGGGGAAAGCACATCAAGTAGATATTTCTACGACGATGTTGGTGGAGAAAGAAGCTGGTACTTGGATCTTACAAATCACGGCAGCTTTGACCGCTTTTGAATATGAGGTTCATCGGCATTATTCAGATACGGCTTATACTACACCAAAGGAATTTGAGGAATTGCTTGTTCGCCACGTAAGAGAAAATTTGATTCTTGATTTTAACCACGAACAGGAGATTATCTGGCAAAACGCCTTGGTTAAATTAGGGCATGAGACGACGGTGCGTTTTGAACTATCGAATGTGCCTACGGATATTCAGACAATCGCCGTAAAAAATGCTAGTTTCAAAAATATACATCGTAATCAAAGTGCTTTAGTCTTATTAAAAAAAGGTATGACGAAAAAGCAGTTCGTATTAAATAATGCGAACGAGCACAAGGTATCCTTGCAAGTGGAGGCTACAAACTTTGTTCTCCAGGAAGCAAGGCTGTCGAGTATTCCTTTTGGGGATAAAGCAATTTATGGATTGGTTACTTTGCTAGTAAGTCTGTTGGTTTGGAGCGGATGGAAATGGAGTCGTAACCATTTTGCGTGGTAAAATTGAATTAATTTGTCTTAGTACTTACTGTATAAATATTTTAAAACAAGTTCTAAAAGCCAATGGGGAAGTTCGCTTTCGCATTGGCTTCTTTAATTTTATTGTAAGTACTAAGACAAGTGAATGGCAAATTAATTTGTATTGGCACCTCCGGCTTTATTTTATCTTAATCGCAGCGTACTGTTTGCATTTTAGTCTAGTCAAGTGAAAATTTTTAGGATGTTGGTAAAAAATAACTATATTAGTATCCTCAATTGATTTGCTAATCTTTATTTCAAAACAACTTCTTTGAAAAATGAAGAAAATAAAATTGTTGGGCAAAAACTATTACGCAAGAAAAGCGTTGTAAGTAGCAAAGCAAAATTGAATGGCCATTTAATTTGCCTTGCTACTTATAGCTTAGACTTTATCAAAAAAAATACAAAACAACTTCCTTTTATCTAATTAATATTTAAGCACATGAGTGATTTTGGAGCTTTGATGTCAGGGACTAAAAAACGAACACAAACTTTTTCATCGGATGAGATAGACGCTATTTCCCAAAAGCTAAAAGGAATTCTTATCACAGGAGATTATTCAACATCTCTAGGAAAAAAGTTTAACTTTTATTTCACGCGTGGTAGAAGTACGAATCAAATTATTTGCTTGCTCAGTGAATATAACTACGGAGAAGGGGAGGACGATGATAATTTTGAGTTTGTGGAAGAAAACGAATTGGATGATGTAAAAGCAATGACAAGGGCACTTGCCAAAGAATTTCCAACGATTGATTTTGTCGGGAGCATTGAGAATTGGTAGTCTTACTTTAACTCTACTTCGTTAGCTTTAACGTAAAAAGTCAACTCGTATCACGAGTTGACTTTTTATTTTATGGAGCTAATTTAGCGTTATGGTATGCTTGTCCTTTCTATCGCAATAAAGTGATATCGCCTGACATTAGCTGCTGTTTTCCATCAATAGTTTGATAAGCAATCATCCAAACGTATACGCCTGCCGTGGCTATCTTTCCTTTATAACTTCCATCCCAACCAAAACTCATATCGTTGGGTGAAAAATCTTTTGCTTTGTAAACTTCTGCTCCCCAACGATTCACAATCACAAATTGTTGTATAATTTCTACCGAAGGTGTAGCTTGAATATAAAAGATTGAATTTTCTCCCGATCCTGCGGGGCTAAAAACATTTGGCATATAAATGTGGTTGTTCGCACGGTCTACGCTAATCATAATTTCATCTTCGGCCAAGCAGCCTTGTTCATCAATGAGTTCTACTAGATATTGCATATTCCGAGTGGGCAAAACGATTACAGGATTTGGGCAATCTGACCAAAGCACTTCATTTTCACAATCTAAGAAATCTGGCGGTGAGATACGCATAGTCGGTATGCCAGTACCATTGCTAATATCCAAATTTAGAACCGCATTTTCTCCAAGCATGATTTTCATATCTTCCCCCAGATCTAAGTCGAACCGCGGCGCTTCGAGAATTTCTATGGCTTGGGTGAATTCACAATCGTTTGCATCTATGGTTAGGACTTCATAGCTAGCAGCCGCTAATTGTGCAACCGAAATATCTGAATTTGTTAATGGAGAGCCTTCAAAATAGTAGCGATATGGTGCTGTTCCTCCAGTTGTTTGGTTGAGTTTAATGGTTCCCTCTTGATCACCAAAGCAGGGATTATCTTCCGTACTGAAACTACTATTTAGAGCGGCAGGACTTTCAATATTGATATTTACTAAGCTTTCGCAATTTAGTGCATCTGAAAGAGTGAGCGTATACGTGCCTGCGGCTAAATTTTCTGCGAGCGCTTCCGTACTTCCATTGCTCCACTGGTATTGATATGGAGGTGTTCCACCAGACGAATTAACCAGTGCACTTCCATTGTTTTCTCCAAAACAGCGTACCGCAAAACGTTCAATGGGACTGGATAAAGCATCAGGTTCTTCAATCTTGAGGTCTTGGCTTTCCGAGATGCAACCGTTTGCATCTGTGACAAAAACATTATAAGTTCCCGGACTAAGGTTTTCATAATTAGCCTCCATACTAGCATTGCCATCAACAGAATAACTATAAGGAGGAGTACCACCATTTCCGGCAAGGATAAAACTACCATTATTCAAACCAAAACAACTAACTTCATTTTTCGCTTCTATCATCAACGAAATAAAAGGACCTTCAGTTAGCTCAATACTTTCAGTCGTGCTGCAACTTTGACTGTCGGTAAGGGTTAAGCTATAGTTGCCTGCGGATAGATTCTCGCGGGAAATAGTTGTGCTGCCATCTTCCCAAAGATAATAATAAGGAGTCGTTCCACCAGTATTAGTAGCGCTAATACTACCGTTGCTTCCACCGAAACAGATCAAGCTTTGGTCAATTGAAAGTTCTGTACTCAGAATATTTGGTTCCGTGATGGTAATCGCCTCTGCAAGTTCGCAATTATTCTGATCTACCGTTCGCAAAGTATAATTTCCTGCTGCCAGATTATTTAATTGTTGGTTGTTACTCGGGCTTGAACCATCATCTAGATAATAATCATAAGGAGGCGTTCCACCAATCGTACTTAGAATACTGACTTCACCATCTAAGCCATTAAAACAACTGTTGTTTGTTAGGTTGAAGCTAGTACTAAGTGGGGCAGGATCGCTGATACTGAATTGAATAAGCTGTTGACAAGCATTGGCATCATTGATACTAACGGTATAGTTTCCCGCAGCAAGTGTAGTACTGTTAGCAAGGGTTGATCCGTCATTCCATAGGTACTGGTAAGGCAATGTTCCACCACTGACAGTAATGCTTACTTGACCATCTTGTCCTTGTGGGCAGGAAGTAGGAGTGGTACTTGTTGTTACGATTAAAGAATCAGGTGTACTAAGGTTTACGGTTTGGATTGTCGTTTGACATTGGTATTGATCCGTAAGGTAAATATTGTAATTTCCTGAAGCTAGACCTGTGATGTTTCCATCGGTATAAGAACTTCCATTAATAAAATATTGATAAGGAGCTTGTCCACCAATTGCTTGTAATTGTAGCTGACCATCATTGATTCCCCAACAGCTAATATCGAGACTGTCAATAATTTCAAAGCTAAAAGCAGCAGCAGGATCTAAAGTGATTTGCTCCGTGGCTGTGCATTGGTTTTGATCGGTAACGGTAATCGTATACGTTCCTGCGATTAGGTTTGTTCTGTTTGCATTATTGTTACCATCTTCCCATTGCAAATTGTAAGGAGGCGTGCCACCGTTCATAGTTGCACTCAATGCCCCGTCGGTGGAATTAGAACAGTTTAAATTATTACTAATATTAAGGTTAACGGTGAGTAAGTTTGGTTCGCCAATTTGTGTGGTTGCAGTAGTTTGACAAGCATTTTGGTCCGTTACCGTTACGGTATATGTTCCGGCGGGGAGCATCATGGAGTCAGGAACTACCGTGGTGTTCCATTGTAAATCATACGGAGCCGTTCCTCCTGAGCTTTGTACGGACAAGCTACCATCATTATTCCCCTGACAACTAGCATCCGTAGAATTCAAGAGGATCGTTAAGGCTTGCGGAGCAGTTAAGGTAGTCGCAAAAGTAGCAGCACAACTTTGACTATCGGTGACGGTTAGTTGGTATTGCCCAGGTGCAAGGTTATTTAGTTGAGCGGTTGTATCTCCGGTATTCCATTGGTAACTAAATGGAGCTTGACCACCAAGAGGGCTAATGCTAATACTACCATTTGCCTGATCATGACAACGGATTGTGTCGAC
>JBGCFY010000007.1:0-26403 GCA_045110315.1 Saprospiraceae bacterium | reverse complement strand
TCGTCAATTTTTTCGTGTACAAGTGCACGCTGTTGAAAAGCCCTTAGGTCTTTAACGTGCATAGTGCCAAATAGATAGGATGGATTTTTCAAAGGTTTGCCCGATACTTTCCAGAGCAAGGTATTTTTCTTCTTTTTCATATATCTAGGTAAACAATAAAAGCCGGAACTGGTTCCCCAATTCTCGGCTTTCGTATTGAAGTTCTTTAAAAATTCCAAAATGTTTGCGAATTACTAAAGAACTTCGTCATTTTCAAGATAACTCGAGTCCGAATCGAGTCGATTATTTTGCGTAGTTATCGTGCAGGTACTCGTTCGACTAGTCGTAGTTGAATGGTAAAATCTTAGAATCTTTGACGGTTGACAAAGTCATTAGCGTTTTCAATCGTTCAATTTCTTCGATTTGCGATAACGTTTTGAATAGCAATTGCTCGTAAGTTGGAATATCTTTACAAACGATTTTAATCAAGAAATCTGCTTCACCCGTGATGATGTAGCATTCTGTGATTTCTTCAATCGCTTTGATTTTATCTAAAAAGTGATTAAGTGCATTTTCTTTTTGCCAAGCGAGGGATACGAGGACGAAGGTTTTAACGTTAAGTCCAATCGTTTGTGGATTAACTTGTGCGTGGTAACTCTCGATGATTCCAGAGGTTTCCAATTTTTTGACCCGTTCCAACGTTGGTGCGGGAGAAAGACCAATTTTTTTGGATAAATCCAAATTAGTAATCTTACTATTTCGTTGTAAGATTCTAAGTATTTTCAAATCAATTTTATCTAGCTTATTACTTTCTGACATTACAATATCATTTTCATTTATAAAAGAAGCGCAAGTTATCAACAAAAAAAATAAATTACAAACAAAAGCCAAAAAAACCTTTGTTAATTTTATATTAATATAATATTGGCAACAAAAATGCAATAATATTTTGCCTTTCCCAATTGTTAACTTTTGATAAGCTTTTGCTTAACTCGGCAAAATTACCACGATAAGGTTCCCAAAAGGCAACAAAATGCCCTATTTTAGACCATAAAATCTTCTCTTTCCTTTATTCTCATTTTGCATATTGGGCAAAAAAAAAGTACTACCTGCTCTTAGCAAATAGTACTTTCAAAATCAAGTTAGTCAACTCCCTAAGGAAAAATTCCTAATGCGAGGTAATCGCTACTGACTTTATTTAAAGCGCTCAAAAACGCAGCGGTTCTTAAATCTTCCACTTTCTTTTTACGTTTTTTGATGGCTCGAATTTCTTGATAGGCAGTTACCATGGTTTCTTCTAAACCAGAGCGTACCAAATCAATTTCGTCGGCTCCTTTGGTAACGATATTTTTTTCTCTTCCTCCAATCGTTTTACCGGTAAGTCTTTCGACTACACTGACTAGATTAGAATAAGTATTTTGATTGTATCTTTTCTCCATTCGACCAAAACGCATGTGAGAGAGGTTCTTTAACCATTCGAAGTAAGAAACCGTTACTCCACCTGCATTAATATACATATCGGGGATAATTACAACGCCTTTCTTCAAAAGAATTTCGGCAGCTTCTGCCGTTACTGGACCATTGGCTGCTTCCGCAATAATTTTAGCTTTGACTCTTCTTGCGTTCTTTTTTGTAATTTGATTTTCTAACGCAGCAGGAACTAAAATATCACAAGCCAATTCTAAGGCTGCTTCTCTAGACTTCAAGGTAGTAGAACCGGGGAAGTTAATAATCGATCCCGTATCTTTTCTAAACTTAAGCAGCTTGTGCATATCGATACCTTTAGGATCGTGGATTGCACCTTCGTATTCTGAAACGGCAATAATTTTCACTCCACCTTCATCCTGAGAAATCGTTCCTGTATAAGAACCTACATTTCCAAGACCTTGAATGACCATTGTTTTGCCTTCCATGCCCGTTTCCAGGCCAATTTTTTTCATATCATCCGCGTAGCTGACGCACTCTCGAATACCGTAATATACACCACGTCCAGTGGCTTCGGTTCGTCCACGAATACCGTTTTGACTAACCGGTTTACCCGTTACGCACCCCGCAGCGTCAATTTCGCCACCTTTAAAGGTTTGGTAGGTATCTAGAATCCAAGCCATTTCTCGCGAGCCTGTTCCATAATCTGGTGCAGGTACATCAATACCAGGACCGATAAAATTCTTACGAATTAACTCTGTCGTGTAGCGCCGAGTAATTTTTTGTAATTGAGAAGTTGTGAATTCTCTTGGACTAATTTTAACGCCACCTTTAGCACCTCCAAAAGGCACATCGACGATCGCACATTTGTACGTCATGAGCGAAGCCAAAGCCATCACTTCTTCTTGATTAACAAAACTACTGTAACGAATTCCACCTTTGGTAGGTAATCGGTGGTGGCTATGTTGAACACGATAAGCCTCAATAACTTTGTATTCTCCTCCCACTTTCACGGGAAACCGCATCTGATAAACAGAGTTGCAGACTTTAATTTGAGCGAGCAAACCTGCGGGTAATCCGGAGTGAATTGCTGCTTTATCAAAGTTTTTGTTTACACTTTCTAAAAAGTTACTCATTGGTCTTAATTTGATTTTCTAAACTAGTTAGTTTCCGTTCGAGATAGATCAAGAATAGAACGATTCCGACAAATATCATCACAATGACTCCGACGACGACGTAAAGTTTTCCGTCGCTACGCATCAGGCTCGTTGAATCAGCCGTCTGAGCACCGATAGTGTTGCAGAGGAAGACCAAAGTAAATAGGAATGTATATAATATTCTTTTCATCTTAATAATTGCTGACCAAAAATGAGCCATTTTTTTTAGTATTACAAATTTATTGCCTACGAAGTTAAATGGAATACAATTTAATCTTAAAAGTTGTACGATAAAACCAATAACTCCGGCGTTTAATTTTCTTCTAAATAATCATCAAAAAACCATAAACTTAATCGATCAATTCGATAACTGATCAATGCCATCCACGCACCAAATAGCGTCCAAGCAATGATTGCAGGATAAAATACCATCCGCATCGTATTGTCAATATCATCTTTTCCTAAACCCGGATTTCCACCATTGCCTGGATGCAAACTATCCGTCAAGCGAGGAATAATAAATAACAATGGAATTAAAGATAGGAAAGCGAAGATATTATAAATCGCAGAAATCCGAGCTTTTTGTTCCTGATCATCTAAAGAACTACGCAAAACGAAGTAAGCCATATAAATTAATAGCGCGACGGCTGACATATTTTGTTTTACATCCCAACTCCAGTAGGCACCCCAAGTATACTTTGCCCATAAGGCGCCCGTAAAAATTCCGAGGATACCGAAGAGTAAGCCAACTCTGGTGTAAGCGACGGACTTCAAATCATAGTCCGTTTCTTTGGTGAGTAGGAACCGAATACCATAAATCATTGAGATGAGTAAGATGATCATCATTCCAAACCACAATGGTACGTGGAAATAGGTATTGCGAATAGTTTCGGCGAGTAAGTTCCGATAAGGAAAAGTCATCCCTTTCCTTTGGTACAACTGCATACTTTCCGCCTTTTTGGCCAGATTTTTCCCAGCTGTTTCGTTGATTGCTCCTTGTGTGATAAAAACGGCACTTGGTAATAAGGAACTTCCATCTACTTCATTGTTAACGATGAGCGTAGCATCTTGCACCTTTTTTTCACTCGGTAAAAATTCGGGAATATCGAAGGTCGCCTTCAATTTGGTATTGCTAACTACTGAAATATTTTTAGCCGGTAAAACATAAACGGAATCTAGTTTTAACCAAGCAGTAATACCTGTTTTTGTTTCAAGGTAATGAGCGTTGTATCCCTCCACCATCAACTCTAATACTTCTCCAGTTTTAGCTTTGAAAGGACTGACGCTTTCGATACCTGAGTTGAGTGGCACCAGCATCCCTACCGTAAAGGTATACAGTAAAACGAGTACGCTGAGTATTTTCCACCAATGTTTTAAGATCATAAATCTTCTGGTTTTAATAAAGAGGTTGTTTGAAAACTTCACTAGCCGCTAAAACAAATAGCGCATTGAACTAACCGTTCTATTTATAAAGTTGTTTTACACTTAAGTTATTAATCTCTCCAAAGGAAAGGAAATAAAATTAAGCACAATCCAATTAACAAAAAATCAATGCCGACTAAAATTAATACATCTTTCCAAACGGAAGTATCTTGAATCAAGCGCAAGGCAATGGCAGACAATTTAATGAGCGTCATTAAAATCGGGATAACGACGGGAAAACTTAAAATCGTCATTAGGGTTGCACTATTGTGCGCTTTCGCAGCAATGGCAGAAATAAAGGTAAAACTAATCGAAAATCCTAGACTCCCCAAAAGCAGAATGAGCAGAAACATCGAGAAATCTTTAACCGGATTGCCGGCAATGACGCCAAAAACAAAAAAACAGAGCAAGCTTAGGACGAGTAGCAAAATGGTATTATAAATAATTTTAGAAATAATAACCGCCGTAGGATTCACTAAACTATAATAATACAATTGCCTTGTACTATTTTCCTGCATAAAACTTTTCGCGTTAGCATTCACGGAAGCGAAAAGAATAATGATCCAAAAAAGAATATTCCAAGTCGGCGCTTTTATTTCAACGCTAGCGGTATAAACGATGAAAACCGTAGATAATACATAGAGTAAAATCCCGCTAATGGCATATTTCTGTCGCCATTCCAGAATCATATCTTTACGAAGTAGCATCGTTATTTCTCTCATCAAGTGCATAGGCTGCAAATTTAAACTAAATAATAATGTCTTTCGATCAAAAAAGATAATTTTACGATATTATGATGGTACTGGAGACTTGTTGGATAAGGATTAGTTAAAGTTTGACTTCTCAAACTGTCGTTGACTATACAAAGTCAATAAGTTTTACCACAAATTAAACATTGTAGTCTTTTTGTATATACACCAAACATTGAAATTCTCACTAATTTTAAAGAGTTTTGTCTTTGCATTATGATATTGGTTCTTCAATAATCAATTTTCAAGGCAAAACCCCTTCTAAAACAACCAGATGAATTCGTTATTGCCCAAGTGATTATCCGGCAAAATACAGTACTAAAACGCAATTTTTAACTAACGGATTTTAAATTAATGAATTTACAAGTAGCAAACCAATATTCAGGTTCCACCCCGAATAGCCTGGAGAAGTATTGGGAGCAAGAAGAGAATTTAATTTCTTGGATGAAAGAGAAAATTAATCAAAGTTATCTTTCTAATCAAGAGAAATCTAAATTTCAACAATCTTTAGAGTGTCTTGGCGATGCCTTGGCACAAAAGAATCGTAGCCTTATTTCGAAAGAAATACAACTTGGCAAAAAACAGGCTAAGCTCAAAGAAACTCGGGAAAAAATATTGGAAGTTGCCGCCAATACTACCTTAGATCGTCAGACCTTAGAGGCACTTGCCCAACAGATTGAAGAAGAATTGGATTTTAAAAAATCTAGACAAAATTTTCAAGTCTATTTTGAAAAAATCCATACCAAATTCTTTTATAAACTTAGTGGTGCATTTCCTAAACTGACAAAAAATGAGTTGAGACATTGTGCATATTTAAAAATTAATATGTCGACTAAAGAAGTCTCAGAATTACTACGCATTTCACCGAAAAGTGTCAGCATGGCACATTACCGAATTCGAAAAAAACTACAACTGGAAGATCGTGCTAATCTCTATCATTTTTTGAAAAAATACTAACTAGTATTTTCAAAAACTTTTAGTTGATTGGACGAAGTATAATACCTGCGCATTCTCCCTATATGAATCCGCAACTTAAATTGCTTAGTGAGTTTTCACTAGGCAATTTTTGTTTACCTACTGTTCCTCAATTGGGATCTTTTTACGGTCCAATACAATAATTATCGCTCCTTTTTCGCTTAGAAATTAGCCACTCAAAGACAACACCATTTGAAAATAATAGACATTTTCTATATATTTCGTCCAATTCAAAGGAAATCTAATAAATTTTAAAGAACTTTGTACCGATCTGATGCTAGCACAAGCTATGTATCAGGTTTTTATTTTGAGAAAATTGACCATCTGTGAAACACAATATTCAACTCCTCTTATGTTTATTTTTCGGTATAGCTAGCTTTGGGCTGCAAGCGCAAAACAGTACTGACGTCTATTATCATAAAGTTGTCGCACTAGCCGGAGATAATATCCATCGCCTTTTAAAAAGATTTGAATTAGCCGAGCATCAGTGCAACTTTGATCAATTTTATCAACTCAATAAACTCAATAAAAAGTCTAGACTATTAGCGAATAAACGCTATTGTATTCCCGTACTCATTTATCCTTACAACGGGAAGAGTATTCGCACCACTATCGGTATCAAGGGATGGTCACAGGCACTCGGCATCAAAAAGTACAACGAAAGACTGAAAAAAAATAAACTTAGAAGAAGTACCATCGCCAAAAGTAATATTCTCTGGGTTCCTCACCACGAATTATATTGCGAACAAGCTGCCCCTCCCTCCCTGACTCAAAATACCAGTCCGCCATTTGCCTTAAAGGATAAAAAATTAAGCAACACGGAACCAGAAGTTCTCCCCGAAGAACCTAAAATTGATAACCAAACACTCCATCACGAAAAGAAATTAACGGGTTACCGTATGTTTCCCATCTTTGGGAAAGATAACGCATACATTCCCTTGAAGGATAATAGTCTCCGTGGAAAAATCTTTTATATCGTCAGCGGACATGGCGGTCCAGATTCAGGTGCCGTTGGCATGTACAAAGGAAATCAACTCTGTGAAGATGAATATGCTTACGATATTTCCTTGCGTATTGTGCGTAATCTGCTGGAACACGGTGCCATCGCTTATATGGTTACCCGTGATCCTAATGACGGGCTGCGCTCTGGAAAAATTCTAAAGTGTGACGTTGATGAATACAGTTGGGATAACTTTAAAATCCCCCGTAGTCAGAAAAGAAGATTGTACCAACGTTCTTCTGCGGTCAATAAACTTTATGAGCGTCACCTCAAACAAGGAATTACCGATCAAACGGTCGTTGCTTTGCACATTGACTCGCGCAGTGCTACCGAAAAAACGGATGTTTTCTTCTATTATTATCCCGGCAGCAAAGCAGGAAAAAAATTGGCGAAAGCTATGCAGAAATCGTTATCCAAAAAATACAAAAAGCATCGCGCTAATGGCAAATACCACGGTTCTGTCACCGCTAGAGATCTTCACGTTTTACGCGAATGTAAACCCAACTCCGTCTACATCGAATTGGGTAATATTCGAAATAAATCCGACCAACAACGATTTGTCCTAGAAAGTAATCGACAAGCACTTGCCGATTGGTTATTCCAAGGCTTAATAGGGAAATAGACGAAAATTACTCCCTTCCAAACTTAGTACACTTTAGCCATCGTCTGGGCGATAACTTTTCTATGAGCATCTAATAGAATCTATTAGGCGCTTCTCCTCTATTTTGACGAGTAGACACTTTGTAGTTTTATTGTATCTTTGTCTTACCATCTTATTAAAACTTGAAAGTAAGTACGTTTTCCAAAAAACACTGCTACTATTCTACACTACGCCTTTTTATTTTTTACCAGACTTTTAAACACTTCCCCAAATGTTAATCAGAACTTTACCCTTCTTTTTATTCCTGTGCTTCACACAATTGGCTTTTAGCCAAACGACCATCAATACAGATATCAACAGCAATGTAACTTGGACGCCAGCCGACGCCCCTTACATCATTGATGGTTTTATAACTATTGAAAATAGTGCTACGGTGACCATTACTCCTGGAACCATCGTTAAGTTTACTCCTTACGCTTCGCTCAATGTCACTGGAACTATTTCAGCGATAGGAACGGCCGAAGATCAAATTATTTTCACCTCTATCTTTGACGATGCCATTGGAGGAGATACCAATCAAGATGGTGACACCACGGTAGCCAATACCTCCGAAGGTGGAAATATTCGTTTTGCAGATAACCATACGGGAAATACTAATTTCAACCATTGCCTTTTTCGGTACTGCGGCTCCAGCTTCGAAATTGGTGCGTTAGAAATCAATGGCGCAAATCTAACTATGCAAAATACAAGCTTCACCAATAATGGTCTCGCTATTCTGTTCAACGGTGCAAACAACTGGACCTTAGAAAACCTTGATTTTCAAGAAAATGATTTGGCTATTTTATATAGTTCGCCCACCGCTAACCTTTCAATTTCAGAAAGTCAATTTTTTAAAAACCAAACTGCGATTCAAAGTTTTGGAGGCGGAGCACTCAGCATTAATCAATCTATCTTCAAAGAAAATATAACCGCTGATATTGTGAATCAAGCTAGTCAGAACGTTGATGCTACGCTCAATCAGTGGGATGTTTCCACCTACATTTTAATGAGTCAAAACGATCCATTGCTTAATATTCCTTCCTTGACGGATCAGTTTGATGATCCTAATTATGGAAAAGTGAACTACTATCCATTGCTGGAACCGACCTTAGATATAGAATCGATTACACCAGAATATGTTAACCTAACTCCCTTGGCTGATAGTTCTTTAGATTTATCTGGTTTTAGATTTGATGCTGGAACAAGTGTTTTTCTCCGCAAGGGAGCGATACGAATCAATGCGCTTTCGACTGCTTACTCCGATTCTCTAAATATGGAAGCTACCTTCTCTTGGGAAAATGTTGAAACGGGAATTTATGACGTTGTAGCCATTACGAGTAATGATGATACGCTAGTACTAGAATATGGTTTTAAAATTCTAGACATCGAAACCATTAACTTTGGAGAATGGACGCCTTTTACGACGCTTAATGGGGCGGCTTTTGCTTCTGCTGTAGAAATTCCAGCGACTGAAGAACTCTACGTTTTTGTAAAAAAGAAGGATCGAATTGGCTATTCTGATACTTGGAGGGGAAAAATCTCCGTTACCACCGCAGGCAATTTTGACCTGATTGATGATGGTATTGAGTTTTATGGTAGTAATTCTGATTTCGACCTATACGAAAAAACGGATAGCCCATCCTTACGTTTCTTTGAGATTAATACCGCAAATCCCTCCGGAGAAGGAGAAATACTTTTTACCAGTGGACCGGATACTTTAGATTTAAACCAGTGGGATACTGGAGAAATTCTACGACCTTATGGTTTTGATTGGAAACAAATCGAAGTACCAGAAGGAACGACCAACTTAACGATCAAAACGGAAGGGTTTGGCCTATGGAGTACCATTGAAGTTTATAGAAAAAATATTAATTTCATTCCTGTTTTGTTTAGGAATTGGGGCATGGGCTATACCATCACTGGAGAAATTCCGAATCCTGAACCTGGAAAATACATCATTCGATACAAAGATAGTGCAGTGCTAAATCGTGGTGGTGATGACCCTTACGATGGACAAAGCCAAAGAAGAGAATACTTAATTTACGCAGGAACAACAACCGCCCCCGCTACAGACTTACCGTTGCAAATAGAAGGCTTGTCTACCTATCAAGTCGGACAAGGCATTGTAAGTTTAGATGTTTACGGCGCTGGTTTTAAGGCAACCGATAGTATTTATTTAAAAAATAGCAATGGCGAAGGTATTCCCGTATCTAGTAAGGAGTACCAAGCAGCAGATCGAACGTGGACCGCACATTTTGATCTTACCATGGCTATGGAAGGTGCTTGGACACTCTACGTAGAGAATGGTGGAACCGTCAGTGCCGCGCCACAAGATTTAATCATCGTCGCCCCACAGGTTAATCCTATTTCCATCAATCTTATTACAAGTGCATTCATCCGAGAAGGTCGCTGGCGCCCCGTGGTCGTAGAAGTCGTTAATAATAGTAACGTAGATAGTTACATGGTTCCCGTATTTGTACAATTCGAAGGCGCTCCAGAGTTAGATAATCCTGAATTACTTGATTTCCCTTCCTTTATCACCGACTCCGTACAAGGCAGTCAGTGGGATGCTTTCGAGGGAGAATTTAATTCTTGGGCAGATGTACCTTATTATTTCGATCAATTGGATAGTGCGACCAACACAATGTACCGGAGAGTTCCCGTTATTTTACCTTACATTCCAGCCAATGATAAAGCCGTGCTCGAACTCAACGTAAGATACGTAGGCGCGGGCGATAGCAAAATTATGGCTTTTGCCCTAACGCCTTTAGTTGACAATGCCGACATTCAATTTCGGACTGGTACCAGTGAGTGCTTCAAAAAAGTAATTGAGTTCGTAGCCACTTCCCTATTGCCCAGTCCCGTAGCTTGTGGTTATGGAATTGCAAGCTCTTTGAAAGGAGCAACAGATTTTATTACGGGTACCAATGCCCGCACGCCCATTTCTACAATTGCTTACGCTAGCTCTTTAGCTTCCACCGTTGCGACTTGCGCGGGTGTAGCCTTTCCAGCCTTCGGTTTGGTCTACGGCATTACGAGCACTTTTTATGGAACCTTTGGTGCTTCGCTGGAAATCGTAGACTGCTACGCAGAAGCTACCGCTCCGAAAGAAATAGAAACTACCGTCGTTGGTTCTACGACGCCAGAAGATAAATATGGTCCCGTCGGCGCAGAACAAATGGAAGAGCTTTCTCCCGGATTAAAACGTAACTTCCTTAACCAAACCGAGGAGTTTAGTTACCGTATTGATTATTGGAATAAAGAAGATGCTTCCGCTCCCGCCGCCGAAGTATTCATCCGCGATACGATCGACGAAAACTTTGATTTAGAAACTTTTAATTTTACTGAAATTGGTTTTCTCCGCTGGAGCGTTCCTTTAGACGGTGGCCACTACTTTAATGTATTTGTCGATATGCGACCAGATTTTAATTACATCGTCAACGTCGAGGGTTCGGTTGATCCTTTTACACGAGAGGTTTACTGGGTACATCGAACCTTAGATCCAGAAACCTTGCAATTACCACTTGATCCTTTTGCCGGTTACCTTCCTCCGATTGATCTGGCTGGCTATAATTTAGGTTGGGTCAATTACTCCATCCAACCTCGAAATAACTTAGCTTCTGGTAGCATTTTACAAAACCAAGCCCACGTTAATTTTGATGGCGTAGGTCCTTGGGGTCCCGCACCGCCATATGGTCCTTACACCAATACTTTTGATTTTGATGCGCCGGAAAGTACCGTTAGCCTTGCAATGAATCAGCCAACGGATACCACATTCACACTGAATTGGCAAGGTTCTGACGACGACGGAGCGGGCATTCGCAGTTATGATATTTATTTGTCGGTCAACAATCAAGCTTTCGAGCCTTACTTACTCAATAGTAGTTTAACGAGTACCGAGTTTACGGGCTTTAGAGATAGTACTTATAGTTTTTACAGTGTTGCAACCGATAAGGTTGGAAATCGAGAAATTGATACGGGAACGGCAGAAGCCACACTACAATTTTGACCAGCTTGTCTCCTTCACTGGAACGATTTACGCAAGTAAGCGTTACGCCCAATCCTACGGTTGATAAAATAAATTTACAAATTGAGAGTCAAATTAACTTAGGTCAGGTTCAGCTTGTTATTAGCAATTCAATGGGACAAACGTTGTTAAAAACCACTGCAAAAATTCCAGCAGGCCAACAACACTTACAGTTTGATACTGCCAGTTATAGTGCTGGTTTGTACATTATCAATATTTACAGCGATCAAGGAGTATTACAAACTAAATTTCTCAAACAATAATGAAAACCTAGCATGTTCAGTTTTTGTAAAAATATTTAGGAAGATAAAGTTAAGTAGCAAGTAGATTATTTGTAGTAGCAAATTACCATTTCTTAGTAGGTTGCCCTCCATATTGGTTGGTAATATTTAGTATTTACTTAGTTATTTGTCCGATTTTTACAATTTATGCCTAGGGAGCTGAACTACCTTTATATAAAAGTTATTTAAAAACTTTATCGAAATTATTTTGAAATTATTTTAAGGCTTAAAGCTGCTTATCGGTGGAATTAGTTATTGAAATCATTTTGAAGTAAGTTCAATACTTAATCTAATTACTTATTAAGAAATTAAGCTTTCACTTCAACAAAGTATAGCTTAACCGATTAGTAATTAATTGACGCCTTTACTAAACCCTATTTTATTTCCAAATTTGAGTATAAGTACCATAAAAATTAAGTCGTTTATTCAATTTTTTCTAGGTATTTATCACACTCAATGAGTTTTCTGCTGTTCAATTATTTTCCGCTTTAGTCTGACCAGATATTTTATCCAAACAGAGAAACCCAAGCTAGCCCTGATGATTCTCAATTGTCTAAGCCGCTAGGGTTTTTCAATGGTAACCCAAAGTAGGAAGTTCTTTCACACAACTTCAAAACATCAGGTCTTTAACCCTACTCCTAAACACAAAAAGTTTACATCCATTAACGAGCAAACTTTAACAAACATTTTTCTTATCGAAATGGAGAAGCACTTCATTGCTTTTGATTTTTAGAGGGAAAAAACTTATTCCGCTAGGCGACTATTTTTGGCCTAGCAGTGGGCAGCATAAAGCTGAGCTTTTTTTAATTGAAGTACTATTTCATTTAAGAAAGGCCCTGCTATGCCTGATGCCATTTTTAAAATGGCGACTTCTCCAAGCAATATCGCAGCATTCCTAAAATTACTTCGTAACTTTAATCCATTGAAGTTGTTTAAAACTATTTTTTATTTTCGAGCTATCGCGAAAAAACGAAATAACCTGAGTTAACTGTCCTTTTACTACTTAAAATATTTCGCTCTTCGCCGCTTCGCTCAAACTCAACCCTAAGACGATGTTAACCTGCCAAAGCGACCAATTCCAAATTCCCAAAGCGATCACTTACCTCAATTGTGCGGCACAATCGCCACTCCCCCTCAACGTAGAAGCTGCCGGGATTAAAGGTGTTCAACGAAAGTCTTTCCCACATACTATTGGACAAAGAGATTATTTTGATCCGGTAATCGAACTAAAAAAACGCTTTGCTCAATTACTGCAACTAGAAGACTTCCAACGCATTGCGATTATTCCCGCCGTTTCTTATGGTATGGCGAATGTGGTACAAAATATCAAAATCGTTTCCGGTAAATCAGAAGTAGTTTTGCTAGAAGACCAATTTCCGAGTAACTATTATCCTTGGAAAGTATGGGCAGATCAACATCAGGTTACACTCAAAATCATCAAAGCACCTAGTCAGGGTCCTAATCGTGCAAAAGTATGGAACGAGCGCATCTTAGCAGCCATTACTCCCGCTACGCTCGCCGTAAGTTTACCGCAAATTCATTGGACCGATGGTACGCTATTTGATTTGGAAAAAATTAGAACAAAAACCAAAGCCCTAGAAGCTTTATTAATCATCGATGGATCACAATCCATTGGTGCCATGCCCATGCACCTTGATCAACTCCAACCCGACGCCGTAGTTTGTGCTGGTTACAAATGGTTGATGGGACCTTATGGTTTTGGTTTGGCTTATTATGGTCCATACTTTGACAATGGTCAACCGATTGAGCAAAGCTGGATCAATCGAAAGGATAGTGATAATTTTGCACAACTTGTCAATTATCAAGGAGAATTCAAAGAGAAAGCAAATCGTTATAGCATGGGAGAACACAGTAATTTTATTGCAATCCCGATGTTGTTACAAGCCATCGAAAATTTACTTGCATGGGAAGTTGAACAAATTCAAAGTTACTGTAAAAATCTAATTGCAAAACCAGTAGAAGAACTCCTAACGATGGGTTGTATCATCGAGGATGCAGCGCAGCGCAGCGCACATTTATTTGGCATCCGTTTGCCAAAGCAAGTTACCATGGAGGCTGTAATTGCTCAATTTCAGCAACAGCAAATTTTTGTCTCAAGGCGGGGTAATACCATTAGAGTTTCTCAACACCTATATAATCGTCCAGCAGATTTTGAGCAATTAATCGGAGCGATAAAAGTAGCTTGGAACGGGAAATTTTTATAAAAAAATCTCGCAAATTAAGGTAATACTTTTATCGTCAACATCGTATCCGTTACGCTCAGAATTTGATAGCGCAGTGGATTTGCCTTGTCTTCCGGATACTTTATTTCGATAATATCCTGACCTTCATAGCGCCATTTGGCAGCGCGAAGTAGCGTTCCATCCGTCGGTGCAATAGCATATTCTTTGCAGTCTCCATTTGCCTTAAGTTGAAAACCGTGGCGACCTCTCGACCTAGGAAAGTCGTACCCACTTGGTCGATATACTTTTCCTACACCTGTTTCATCTTCATAAGAATGTACCCAATGCTGAAAGAGCGCTTTTTCTGTGGTAACGTCGAGCGTATTTTGACAATTAGAAATAGAAAAAATTAGACTGATACAGACAAATAGTTTAAGCATAATCGAATACTTCAGTGCGTCAGAGAAATGAGCTAATAAATTTAAAAACACCTTGACTTTGTTAAGGCATTCTTAATAAATACAATAAAATCTTAATATTTCATTAAAAATGCTACATAAAAAATACTAGAAGGTGACTTTGTATTTCAACGCACGTATAAATAGGGAACAACACATTTAGTATCTAATAAATTTTAGTAAAAATGAATACGAACACCGAAAAATCAAACAAAAAAAACAGAGTATTTATTCAACGTATCCAAGCGCTTTCTTACGCGATATACGATGATTCTAATCAAAGAGAAGACGATTTTAAAATTGAAATTTACAGCTAAAAAAACTCCCTTCTACGCCAATTAAAAAAAATTCTTTTCATAATAGATTTTCGCGGGGGAATATGCACTAAACCGCCTATATTCAACGATCACGAAAAATTGATCATAGCGCAATATTCAACCGCAAATACCCTGCAAAAGTAAAATTTTGCAACCAGTTAATAATTAGGTTAATGAAAAATGTAACCGCTCTAACAAATCAAACAATAAGAGAAGTAGCGACGATGTAGATGAGACTTCGTTGTTATTTCTCTTTCTTTTTTTTGACAACTTCTTGGTGAAATTTCTTGAAAATTTCTTTAGCAAAAAGTAAAGTTGTTCAGCACTTATTTCAATTTATCCTTGAATTGTTCCTCAAACTTTTTCACCTTAGGTTTTACTACGTAAATGCAATAAGGATTTCGATCGCCTACCCTTTCCAAATACTTTTGATGATAATCTTCTGCTGGATAATAATTGATCAGTGGACTGATTTCGGTTACAATTGGATCTTTCCACAATCCAGCTTCAGTTGCAGCGGCTAACGAAGCTTCTGCAAGTTCCTTTTGTGTTTCCTCTTCGTAGAAAATGACAGAACGATACTGAGGTCCAATATCATTTCCTTGTTGATTCAAGGTAGTTGGATTGTGTACTCGCCAGAAAATTGCTAACAATTCAGCATAACTAATCTGCGTCGGATCGTAAGTAATTTTAACCACTTCGGCGTGTCCAGTCTGCTTGGTACCGATAGCTTCGTACGTTGGATTTTTAACGTGCCCGCCTGCATAACCCGATTCTACTTCGTGTACGCCTGCTAAGCGTCGGAAGATGGCTTCCGTACACCAAAAACAGCCCGTTCCTAAGATGGCTTGTGCTTCTTTTTCTTGACTCATAATTTTAATCTTAGAAATTCGATTTCTAGCTAAAAAGTTAAAACAAATATACCAAACAAATGTATAACGAAATGAAGTTGTTCAATAACAAAATTCAAAAATTCGCCCAAACTTTTCTAAGTTGCTTCCGAAAAAAAATGTACCCAAGCCGGTATGAAAAAATTACTCTTTAGAAATAAATCCTTTTTGTATTTGTCCCAAAACTGTCAACTCGTAACGATATCGCGCTGAACGTAAATCGGGGAAGTGAATTTTCTCTTTTTGATGGGGTTGATGCGCCCAAGTTTTTTGAAAAACAGCCTTTCCCGATCGGTCTAATAAACGGAAACTCACTTTTCCTTCTGGCGTATTTTTGAGTTGCAATACTAAACTTTTCTTGATGCTATTTGGGACATTCGCTACGATTACTTCTTTAGCCACCGGCTTAATCTCAAAGTAAGCCAAAGACTGCTCAAACAAAGCACTTCGCATTTCCTCACTGGCAATTTTTTCAATTGGAAAAGCAAAGTACAGCATTTTATATTTTCCTTTATACCCAACGGCGGCAACTTTATCGTTGGCATATTGCAAAATTGTTTCTGCTTCTGCCGTAGGATGAATAAAGTCTGGTGTCAATTGATATATCCCTTGATTAAATCGAGCAGAGAATCCCGCAAAGTCAGATCTTTTCTTACCTTTCAATTGTCCTGAGCGAGCATCATCTCCACGGTAGCTTGCCTTTAAATATTGTTTTAAAAAATTAGGATCTGCTGCTTTCTTATCCAAATGATAAGCGATTTCGGAACCAGAAATTAGTAAATTTCCACCGGCATCCAAGTATTTTTTGAGCAATTTGATTTCTGCGGGATTGAGTGCTTCTGATGCTACCGATTCTTTACCTAAAAACCAATTAACCATTTGATAATTTTCGAGTTTCAAATATTTATTCGTTACCGCTTCGTTGGTTGCACCGTCAAAAGGAACGTTTGCGTCAGCCAGTGCTTCGGCGTGCCAGCGTGTATTATCATAGTTATTCATCTCCTCTAAGAAAAGTCGCCTAATTTTTCCAAGCGGTGCAAAACGTGGTAACTTTTCGTACTCGTACTGCGCCATTTCCCGATCCAAACGATCAAAACCATCTACAATTAAAAACTTTTTTGTAGCACTAGCACCTGAGTTGGGTGTCCGCACAGCTACTACCGGAGAAGGCAAGGATTCTCCACCTCGGTTAAGTCCCGTTATTCTAAAATAATAAAGTTGCCCCGGTCGCAAATCCTTGAAAGTATAATTTGTCGTTGTACTGGTTGCGGCGGGACGAAAACCTTTCCCATTCTTACTGATGTGGATGCGGTACGATTGTGCTCGGTGTCCATAAACGCCACCTTTTGGAGAAGCTTTCCATTGTAATTTAACTTGATTCTTTTTAGTATTTGCGGCAACGATCTCACTCGGTTTTTCGGGTGCATAAACCGGCACGCGCCGATCTTTCGCCGCAAAATATTGTACGATTCCTTTGTAAACAGCGCGGGCAGCGATTTCTCTAAATTCGGGCGTATTCAAAGCTTTTGCTTCCGTGGGATTATCATGGAAAGCAACTTCTAAGAGTACTCCGGGCATTTTCCGTAGTCCCCGCAATTCGCCAAAATCAGCCGCTTTTTTTCCTCGATCCAACCAATTAGGATCCCAAGCTTTTTTGATGTCCTTGACCAACGCTTCGTGAATATATTTTTGCAAACTCCAACTGCCCTTGATTGGATTATAAGCATGGGTAAAGGATTCCGTTCCACTCGCCTTTCCTCCGTTGGTGTGCCAAGAAATGTAAACGGCGTTTTCTTGCTCTTCTTTCGTCCCTTTTGCCAATTCCCATTCTGCGTAATTAGGTCGAATCATTACATCGTTATCACAAATCGGATACCCTTGAAAAACAGCATAATATTTTGCAGCTTCTTCGTATCTGGGTTCCCCACTTTTTTTACCATATCGACAATCGGCAACCGAGCCCATTCCACCTCCAAAACGCACGGCATCTGCCACAATTGCTTGCTTTTTATCCGTCGTAGCGTTACTTAGTACTACTTTTCCGGCGCTTCCTTTTTCAAAATAAAATTGCCCTAAATACACCCAAGTATCGCCGTGTACTTCTTGATTGATGCTAACTACCGATTCTCCTCCGGCGTGAAAAATATGGTATCGTACATCCCCCGCTCGATTCCAACCACTTTTGTAATGTACCGAAACCCAATACAACCCTTCCTCCTTTATTTCTGGTTGGTAACTTGCCGTGGCTGTTTCTCGCGGAGTAGAAATGGCGTAGCGATAATTAGAATTTTGATATCCTTTAGTGCGACTCGTTTGCCATTTCCCCGTCTCTCGATAGTAAGGTTTACCTTGATCATTATCGATAATAATTTCGTTGGCATTCATATCTCGTTCTCGTACCGTCCAAACGTTTGCCCCAGCATTATATAAATATTTTAATAAATAATAATTGACACTTTCAATACTCGCAAAATCCTCTACGACGCTGTGGTGGTTTTGTCTTTGGGTTTTAAAACATTTTTTTCGGCGATCGTATTGCCATCCATGACCAGCACTGAGCCAGACTGTTTTTCCCGATAAGATTCCTTGTGGTTGTGCTTCTTTTTCTAGGCGAGCACGTTTAGTTTTTTGTGAAGTTCGTTGCTCGGCGAGTGGTTCTGAATTCTTGGCCGTCAGGTTGGGGGCGATGGGTTGGTCCGTAATAAAGTCGGAGAGTGGAACGAAATTATGCTGATCCTTACGAGCCAAAATAGCAATTTCAGAAAAGGCAAATGTGGATAAATCTACCGCAAAATGTTCGATAATTTCTTCCTGCGTTTCCGCTTCGATGTCATTAATTAAAAACCATTTCGGCAAATCTAGATAAATACTCAACCGTTTAGATCCCGTTTCTATTTTGATCAATTTTGTAGCGGGAGGGATAAGAGCAGTTCCCCACTCATCAAGGGTACTTAATTCAAGAATGGTCGCTTCGATGTGCGCTTGTATCTCTGTTTTCTGCTGGGCCGTACTCGAAAAGCTGAGTAATAAAAAAGACCATAACCAAACATTTTCTTTTTTCATAAACATAGGAAACTTGACCCAATTTCGTTGCCGAAATTGAAAGGTGAAGAAGGAAATAGTAAAGCGTTGATTCGAGTTTTACGACGTCGCCAAAGCGAAATAGCTTGCTTGATAAGCAGCACCAACTGAGACGGTGGGCTCTTTATCTATTCGTAGAACTTGAATTTTACGCTTAAAGAAAATGTAAAGTTTGAATTACGCGGTTCGATTTAGAGGTGATAAAGATCGAGATATTACTGAGATGAAAAACTTATTAGTTAGTTTACAGTGTATTAAACTATTTTTCCATTGGTTTATTGTTTATGCTTTGCTTAAAGCTTAAAAATTCTTACTGAAGTTGTTTTAAAATGAGGTTAGCAACCGAAGGTAAAGGCTTGTAATCTATGAAGTTGTTTTAAAATAGATAGATGATTTATTTGCAAGCCATTGATTTCCAATATTTCAGCTAATTTTTTTCCCCGTAGCGATGGCTATGAAAAAAAAATGGAGCTTCATCTTGAAAACCAAGCGCTTACAACTAATTTCAACCCCCATTTTAAAACAACTTCTATCTTTGATCAAAGAAAAACGAAAGAAATTGTTAGATTTATAAGAAGAAATAAACAGATTTATTTACTTTCAATTTTCCTTTTACAATCGAAGTTGTTTAAAATAGATAGATGATTTATTTGCAAGCCATTGACTTCCAATATTTCAGCTAATTTCAACCCCCATTTTAAAACAACTTCATCGTTTAAAACCTCACTTGATGCTCCGATCTAAACCTGCTATCCATCTAATGCTCTTCGCGTTGTGTGTCCTTACAAGTTGCGAATTTACACCACCTAAAAATGTGGCGACCAACGAAGCAAACCCAGTAGACACGATTTTGCTGCCAGATGCTGATGATTTTACGGCCAAGAGTAAATTAACCCCAGAACAAAAAATCACCTTATCAAAAGTAACGGTAGATGATCCCGCATACTACGGAGAAAACTTCTTAGAAGAATTAGCAAAAATAAATTTTGTTCCGCATTACGATTTACGAGATGGATTTATGTTGCTCGGTGGGAAGGATACGGTATTTTTTCCCCTGCCGATTGAGATAGAAGAAGAGAAAAACCTTGTCGGTAAAAAAGATAGTTTTAACTACCGACTGACGATTCGACAAATTAATTATACAACCGCTATTTTCAAATTTCAAAAGCTACAATTGGATTCTTTACTGGTCGATCTTTCGGGAGAAGCTGCCATCACCCCTGGTTTCTTTCTTGGAGATGAATCGGATGAAGATGATGAAACGGGTGTCAGTTATTTTGCCAATGAGTATACTTACGTAACTGATGATTGTCAAATTAATATTCGGGTTGGTTCAGACGACAAACAGATTCGGGCGAAAGTCAATCGATATTGTGAAGACAAGAGCAAAAATATCACTTTAGCAGAATGTCCCACCTTGCGAATGGTAAAGTAAGAGCAGCCTTAGTTTTCTATTTTCCCACGCAAGCCTAATTCAATGACTTCCATGTTTTTAATGGCCGCTTGGTCAATGGTAAATCGAATCAAGGTTTTTACTTTATGGAAACCGTGAATGCCACAAGCGCCCGGATTAACGTGCAAAAAGTCATACTTTTTATCGGGCATCACTTTTAAAATATGGGAGTGACCACAGATAAATAGATCGGGAGCACTTTCCTCAAAAATAGCCCTTACTCGCTGATTGTAGCGTCCGGGGTAACCACCAATATGTGTAATCAAAACATCCATGCCTTCGCATTCAAACCTTAAGTTGAGTGGTAAAGTTTGTCGCAGCAATCCACCGTCAATATTACCATAAACGGCTTTGGTGGGCTTGAAATTCTCCAACTGCTCTAGCACCTCCATACTTCCGATATCTCCAGCGTGCCACAATTCGTCACAATCTTTGAAATAGTCAAAAATTTTCGCATCGAGGTGACTATGCGTATCAGAAAGTAAACCTATTTTTCGCATGAAGATGAATTCTTTTAGAAGTTGAAGTTGTTTAAAATGCAAGTTTAACGAAAAACAATTAAAAAATAGCAGTTGTTGCAGAAAACAAAAAAGCTTTCCTCCAATTGGAAGAAAGCTTTAGAAACATCATAATTATTATATTCTTTTGATCGTTCCGTACACGCTGTACTTAGCGTAGATCATTCAATTTTTTCTTAACGCGCTCTACTGTTTCTCCTTTTGTTTCCAACTCTTCTTTCTTAGCAGCTTGAGCCTTCAAGTTTTCCTCAATTTTAGATTTAGCCTCTGCAATCTTCTTTTCATATTTCTTAATATCTGACTCTAGACCAGACTTATCCTTAACGAGGTCTTTTAAATCACCATCAATTTTTTTGTACAATTTTTCCTGTACTTCTAATTCTTCTTCAATGGAAGCTTTAGAAACAGACATCGCAAAATCGTTCAACATTTTATCTGCCATCGCAGCAGCTTTTGGATGTGTTTCAGACGAAAGATACGCGCCTCCAAGATCAAACCATACCACCAATTTTGTATCTTCTCCGTTTTCTCTTACACTAGCGTAAACATCTACGGTATTAGTACTCATCCCTTCAATCTCAGCATTGTCCGAAAAGGTTTCGTTGGTCTTTTTATTTTTCTTCGTTTTACCATCGTATTTTTTAATATACTTTTTCCACGCCTTTTCTACATCTTTCTTGACCGTTTTACGTAAATCAATCGCAAAGCCATTATAATTTCCTTGACTCATTGATTGCTTTGCTTCTGAGACTTGAGCGAAGGTAAGACTAGCTACGAAAATAAAACTTAATAATAGCACAAACTTTTTCATGAGTTATTTTTTTAATGATTTTTTAGAATGCAATTCTTTTAAAAATAGATTTTAAGAAGAGCACGTACGAATCCTCTTTTATCCCTGTTTGAAATTATTTAATCATTCGTATTCTACAAACTTTTCGCTAAGTTAGACGACGATATTGGTTTTAGTAACGCCTTATACCTAGAAATTAACAAATTTTTATGATCCTTATTCAAAAATAGTCACTAAGCAACCAGAGCATTTAATTTCCGCGAACGGTCTACAACGGAATATTGCCATGTTTCTTTTTTGGTAGTTGATCTACTTTATTTTCGAGCATTGCAAAAGTCTTAATAAGCTTTCTACGGGTATCTTCGGGAAGAATTACTTCATCGACAAAGCCTCGCTGTGTTGCGCTGTATGGATTGGCAAATTTCTCCGCGTAAGTAGCTTCTTTTTCCTGAAGTTTTTGAACGGGATCATCTGCGGCCTTAATTTCTTTTCTAAAAATAATTTCACTCGCACCTTTTGCCCCCATTACGGCAATTTCAGCCGAAGGCCAAGCGTAGTTCATATCTGCACCAATATGTTTAGAATTCATCACATCGTAAGCTCCCCCGTAAGCCTTTCGCGTAATCAAAGTCACTCGCGGTACCGTAGCTTCGCTAAAAGCATATGATAATTTGGCACCATTGACGATAATTCCATTCCATTCTTGATCAGTACCGGGTAAAAAGCCTGGAACATCTACCAAAACTAGCAACGGAATATTGAAACAATCGCAAAAACGTACAAAGCGGGCTCCTTTTTTAGAACTATTCACGTCGAGTACTCCCGCCAAATTGAAAGGCTGATTGGCTACGATGCCTACACTTCTTCCTGCTAGTCGAGCAAAACCAACGACGATATTCTCCGCGTAATTTTCATGGATTTCTAAAAAGGAATCTTCATCCATAATACCTTCAATTACCTCCCGCATATCGTAAGGCTGATTCGCACTTTCTGGAATAATATCTTTCAGTACTTCTCGGTATTCTTCGCCGACTTCGTAGGGTAAAGAAGGTGCTTTATCCTCGCAATTTTGAGGAACAAAACTCATCAGTCGCTTGATCTTATTAATACAATCTACATCATTAATCGCCGTTAAATGCGTTACGCCGGATTTCGTCGAGTGGGCAGAAGCACCTCCTAATTCCTCGGCGGTCACTTCTTCGTTCGTAACCGTTTTTACAACGTTCGGTCCCGTAACAAACATATAAGAAGTATTTTCTACCATGATGGTAAAATCGGTAATTGCTGGCGAATAAACGGCTCCTCCAGCACAAGGTCCCATGATCGCAGAGATTTGAGGAATCAAACCGGAAGCAATTGTATTTCTGTAAAAAATATCGGCGTAACCTCCCAAAGACTTAACGCCTTCTTGGATTCTTGCTCCACCGGAATCATTTAAACCAATCACGGGAGCGCCATTTTTCATTGCGAGGTCAATGATTTTGCAAATTTTCTCAGCGTGTGTTTCGGAAAGTGAGCCTCCAAAAACGGTAAAGTCCTGCGCAAAAACGTAGGTCAATCTTCCATTCACTGTCCCGTACCCCGTTACGACACCATCGCCGTAAAACTGCTGATTTTCCATTCCAAAGTCGGTGCTTCGGTGCGTTACGAGCATTCCGATTTCTTCGAAAGAACCTTCATCCATCAAGAAATGTACGCGTTCTCTCGCCGTCAACTTTCCTTTCTGATGTTGCTTCTCGATTCTATCTTGTCCGCCGCCCAAACGAGCCTGCGCCATTTTATCTTCTAATTCTTCAATTTTTTTCTTCATAATAGAGGCTATCTAATAATTAGCGTAATTTATTAATCTCGTGCTTCGTTTTAAGGTTTTTTTCTAAAAACCATGCCTTTACAAACGGCTGCTTTTCCTTTTCCAAACAGAAAATCATCTACTCGAATTAGAGCGTCCGTTAGTACCGTAAGATAAGGTTTTTTATGACTTGGTCGCAAGCCTTTGCGCTTCCCATTTGTTGAATTGCCAGATAAATTATTTGCATTGGGTTTGAGGATACTTTGGCAAATGCCTACCCAATACATTTCCGTTAAACCAACGAGGTAATTCCCTAAATTTTGCTCTTGTTCCAATTCCAGACCTTGCGCACTTGCCCAGCGCTTGACTTCTTCGGTATCAATGAGTCGATCGTGACCAAAGGCATACGCTCCTAAAGATATCTTTTTCTGGAAAAAACTCAAAATGCGATTGATCGGATCATAAGTAAAAGGGAAGTCAATAGAGGGAAAAGTTAAGACGAGAACGCCATTGGGTTTCAATACGCGACCAATTTCTACCATCATTTGTTCAGACGAACCAACGTGCTCGATAACTTCCGTTGAAACGATTAAATCTACCGAAGCGGGAGCCAAACTAAGCTGACAAGCATCTTCAACTTGATAGGTCACCTTGTCGAAGGCTTGATTACTAGAACGAGCAAAGTCGATATCTGCTTCATTGATATCGCAGGAAGTCAACTGATCAACATAGCGTAAAATCACAGGATCATAGTCCCCTTCCCCACAACCTAGATTTAAGCCTTGCGGAAAACTTTGCGCTTGCCGCAACATTTGCAGCGTTTTGGTAACGTAACGGTAGCGACTTCGATAAGTCGGAAATAGTAGTTTATAATTCATGCCAGCGCAAAAGTAAGCGATTACTTGATCTTAGCCATAGCATCTAGGAATTTTTTTGCGGTAGCTTGATCGCCTTTCGCCTGATAAAGATCCGCCGAAAGTTTGTAAGCAGGTTTAAATCTACCATTGGCTTCAATGGCAGATTTAGCATAATTAATGGCAGCATCGACGTTTTTACGCTGATTTTCTATAATAGCTAGATAGTAATAGCCAAAGGAATTTTTTGATTCTAACTCAATTGTATGCCTAAATGCTTTTTCCGCTTCAGGAATATTATTGGTTCGAAGATAGTAAAGACCGATATAGTTTAAAGCACCCAAGCTTTCGGGTTCAATACTAAGACACTGATCAAGGGATTCCTTTGCTTTGGGCAAATTATTCGTATTTAGGTAAGCATTTCCTAAACCCAACCAGGCCAGTTCATTGTCGGGGAAATTTTTGGCTTCTGCCGATAAATATTGAATCGCAGTTTGCCAATCTTGCCGCTTGATGGCTTCGTGACCTTTAAATGGATTATCATCTACCTTTTTCAAAATAGCCAATAAAGGCGTATTATTCGCATCAACCGTATGCACGGTCTTTTTAGTTGGCCAAGTTCCATTTCTTAAATGTGAACCTCGTGCAAAACGAGAGAGGAAAATACCATAATCCCAATTTCGATTATAACGTTCGCGATAGCGAATGTATACCGCAATCGCTTTCCCATTGTATTTCCCTTTTAAGTATTTATCTAATTGATAATGAAAGTTAGTTGCAATGTATACTTTCTCTTGTAAATCATCGTGCAAGACACCTTCTTCTTCTAACCAATCTACCGCTTGCTTTACACTAACGCCCCAGTAATCCGTCTCATAATGTCCAAATGCACCATCCATTCCACCCGCAATCGGATTAAAGTATACGTAGGGATAATTGATATTTCTTGCAATAAAAATGGCAGGTTCAAGCATCATTAACGCGACGGCACCAATTATTACATAACTTGCCACTGGCTTCGCATTAAATTTATGCCAGAGAAAATGCCAAGCTACTGCAGTCAAAACAACACCAGCCGTATAGGGAAAAATTAAGTGTCGCCAACCATCATAAACCGTCGAACCGTTTAAAATAACGTAGGCAAAAGGAAATAAAAAGGCAAAGATTGAGAGGATAATGGGCATCGTTGCGTAGTTTTTGAAAATTGAACGCATAAAAACGATGAAAGCCACTAATCCCGTAATAAAAAACAACGGCACTGTAAAAAGTACCCAGCGTGGTAAATAATCTACGGGTAATTCTTGAGCATAGACCAATTCTCCTCCAAATAATAAACGGATATTTACCCGATAATTCGATAAGGCTGCCAATGCTTCCAAAATATTATTAATAGGATCTTGTTGGGCGTAAGGCCAAAATATAACGGCAATCACCAAGCCTCCAAAAACGGGAATCAGTGTTGCTTTGAGATAACTTAAAACGAGTTTACCTTCTTTAAATAAAGCTGGCAATCCATATTTAGCTAAGAAGTCAAGTCCCGCAAATAAACCTAGATAAGCCACGACCAATAAACCACCTGCTCTGGTTCCGATCGAAATTCCAATCCCGATGGTTAGGCCAATTAAAGTTGAAACTTTGGGTTTAGGTAATTCTTTGAGAAGTACGGCGATGAAATAAACCGACATAATATATCCTGCTGCGAAAGGAATATCTTTCGGATTCATCATCGAATGTCCAAGGAAACGAGGAGAAAAAAACATGAAAAGCAAGGCTAAAATGGCAGCTTGCCAGCCCGCAATCATCCGCGCCAGCAGGGCGACGAAGAGCATTCCCAGAAAACCAAAAATGGCGTTATAAACATGCCTTACCTGATGATAACCAATCTTTTCTGGACTATCATTTCCCAATAGCCGATTGGTAGCACCAGAAAGTACTTCAAACACCCCCCCGTAAAGGTGCATATCTGTTTTAGGTAAATTTAGAGCCGCTTCATCTTCTCCAAAAGTCGCATAATAGCTCATGAGCTTTTGTTCGTACTCATTCTGCATTTTATCATCTCCATTAATTCCGACGCCAGGCGCCATAAACATCATGGTCAATAAAATGATTGCTGCTAAAGCCTTGAAGATTTGAGGATAAAGCGGATTATCATTTCCAGCGATGCTAGGAAATTGCACCCAAGCAGGAAATAATGGTCCTTTCGCTTTAGGCGTTGCCGCTCTCTTAGGAGTAGTGGGCTTTGCTGCTACTTTGGATTTTTTCTTCGAATTTGCTTTTGGGTCACTTCCTTTTTTCTTGGCCAAACTATTATACTTTTGGTTGGTATTGATTAATTTTCGCTACGATATATGCTACTTCCTCCTCCGTCAATTCAGCTAATTTTTGGAGAGAAAAGCAAGGATCAATTAATCACTC